>JAYVTD010000111.1:0-3703 GCA_043774765.1 Rhizobacter sp.
GTGGCGGCGGCCGAGGCGCTGGCCGCTGGCGCGATGGGCGCTGCTGCTTTGGCGACGATCTTCGCCGGCGCACCTTCCTTCAAGCTGTCGAAGCGTGCACCCAGCACCTGCAGCTCGGGCGTCAGGCCCTGCGTCACCTCGACCCGGCCACCGGCGCTGTCGCGCCGGCCGGTGATGACGATGCGGCGCACCAGCACGCCCTTCTCGACCGTCCACACGAAGTCCTGGCCCGAGGCCTGGCCGACCGATGCGATCGGCACCGTCAGGCGCTGCGCCGTGTCGTCGAGCATGACGACGGCGCTGGCGTACTGGCCGGCGCGAAAGGCTTCGTCGGGGTTGGCAAGCACCACCACGACGCGGATGCCACGCGTACCCGGCTCGGCCGCGGGCGCGATGCGGTCGATGCGCCCTTTCACGGGCGCGGCCGCGCCTTCGATGCGCACCGACAGTGTCTGCCCCGGCTTCAGTGCCGAAACCTGGTGCGTGCCGACGACACCGGCGAGTTCGAGCACCGAGAGATCGACGACCGTCATCAGCTCCTGTTCGGCGCTGACCTTCTCGCCCGGCAGAACGTTGCGCCGGCCGATCACACCGCTGATTGGCGCCGTGAGCGCGGCTTCGCGGATGCCGAGCTTCGAGGTGGCCAGCGCCGCCTGGGTCGACTTGAGCTGGGCGCGCGCAGTTTCGAGCGTGGCACGTGACGATTCGAGCGCATTCGCCGAGATGAACTGCTGGCGCGCCAGGCCTTCGTTGGCCGCATGCGCGCGTTCGGCCTCGACGACCCGCGCCTGCGCCGACTCGACCCCGGCCGAACGTTCGGCGGCCCGGCTTTGCAGGTCGGCCAGGTCGATGCTGCCGAGCTGCTGCCCGGCCTTGACGCGGTGGCCTTCGGCGACCGACAGCGCCAGCAGCGTGCCCGAAGCCTTGGCCCGCACAACGGCGGTTCGCGGCGCCATCAGCGAGCCCGAGAACTCGATGCGCTCGGGCAGCGCCGCCAGCACCGGCCGGATCACCTCGGCGGGCGTGAATTCGAGGGTCACCACGGGTTTTTTGTCCTTGGAATCGTCGCTGCTTTTGGCACGCGATACGACTGCCAGGGCGACGGCGGCGACGATGATCGCCACGCCTGCGCCCACGAGCCACTGCTTGCGCATGAGGCTTCCTTTCCGGTGTTGTTCTGGTGGACCGGGAGTGTATGCAAGGCCCCCTTGCCAGCGCCATCCCTTGCGACGGTCTGCAGTTTGTGGGGGTCAGGATGCCGGCTGGCCGGCCGGGCCGGAACCCGGCTCCAGGCGCAGCGCGCGCCAGCAGCACAGCACGGCCGCGCCCGCTGCGGCGCTGGCGGCCCAGAACACGGCCGAGAATCCGAAGGCTTCGCTCAGCGCGCCGCCGGCCAGCCCGCCGATCACGCCCGACGCGCCGTAACCGAGCACTGTGTAGAGCGCCTGCCCGCGCCCGCGCAGCCGCCCGGGGAAATGCCGGTTGATCATGCCGATGCACGAGCTGTGCTGGGCCGCGAAGGTGATGGCGTGGGTCAGTTGCGCGAGCACCAGAATCCAGACGTTGGCGCCGAACGCGGCGGTCACCCCGAAGCGCAGCACCGACACCACGGCCGCGAACAGCAGCCAGCCCTGCGGCGACAGGTGCGTCAGCCAGTGGCCCTGAAACCAGAACCAGGCCACTTCGGCCGCCACCCCCAGCGCCCAGATCAGCCCGACCGCCGTCTTGCTGTAACCCAGTGACACGAGGTAGAGCGAAAAGAAGGCGTACAGGCTGGTGTGCGCGAGCACGGTGAAGAACACGCCGGCAAAGAACCACGCGACGGCCGGCCGGCGCAACACCGCCAGCGCGCCCGGCGCTGCCTCGCTGCCGTGGGCCGCTTCGGTGACGACGGGCAAACGCAGCGCAGCGATCAGCAGCAAGGCCAGCAGTGCCAGCACCAGCCACGGGAAGGCCTGCACGCCCAGGCCTTGCAGCGCCACGCCGCTGCCGATGACCGCGAGGATGAACCCGATCGACCCCCAGACCCGCACCCGGCCGTAGCGCTCGGCGTTCAGCGTTTCGCCGTGGCTGACGAGGTGGGCGAGCGCCGCTTCGCTGATCGGTATCACGCCGGCGGTGCAGGTGTGCAGCGCCAAGGTCACTGCGGCGATCCATCCGTACACGGGCGATACGAAGAAGCCGATCGCGCTGGCCAGCGCGAGCCCGACCGCGATGCGCAGCAGGCGCGTGCGCTGGCCGGTGTGGTCGGCCACCCAGCCCCAGGCGTAGGGGCTGAACAGCCGGGTCGCGCTTTGCAGCGACGCCAATGCGCCGATCGCCAGCGTGCTGAAGCCCAGGCTCTGGAACCAGAGCGGCGCGTAGGTGCCGAACAGGCCGGCGTAGGAAAAGTAGGCGAACGAGACCGCGCCGAACGCGAACAGCGCGCGCTGCGACGGCGCGCCGGCAGACCCCGGCATCAGCCGCGCGCGGGCGACTGGGCGGGGATCGGCGCGGTCGCCACCCGCACGTCGCCGCACTGCGCGCGCTGGCGCAGCGCGTGGTCCATCAATACCAGCGCGAGCATCGCTTCGGCGATCGGCGTGGCGCGGATGCCGACACACGGGTCGTGGCGGCCGAAGGTCTCGACCGTGGCCGGCTGGCCTTGCAGGTCGATCGACTGGCGCGGGCTGCGGATCGAGCTCGTGGGCTTGACGGCAATGCTGACGGTGATGTCCTGCCCGGTGGAGATGCCACCGAGCACGCCACCGGCGTTGTTGGTCGAGAAGCCCTCGGGGGTGAGTTCGTCGCCGTGCGTTGTGCCACGTTGTGCCACGCAAGCGAAGCCGGCGCCGATCTCCACGCCTTTCACCGCGTTGATGCCCATCATCGCTTTCGCGATGTCGGCATCGAGCTTGTCGAACAGCGGCTCGCCCAGGCCGACCGGCACACCGTGCGCGGCCACCGCGATGCGCGCGCCGCAGCTGTCGCCGGCCTTGCGCAGATCGTCCATGTAGGCCTCGAGGCGGGCGATGTCGCTGGCATTGGCGGCGAAGAACGGGTTGTTCGGCACGTGGGCCATCGACTCGAACGGGATGGCGATGTACCGATCTGCGTCATGTGGCCCGAGAAGGTGGTGCCGAACTTCAGCTTCAGCCATTTGCGTGCGACCGCGCCGGCGCCCACCATCGGCGCCGTCAGCCGCGCCGAGGCCCGGCCGCCACCGCGCGGGTCGCGCAGGCCGTACTTGTGAAGGTAGGCGTAGTCGGCGTGGCCGGGGCGAAAGGTCTGCAGGATGTTGCCGTAGTCCTTGCTGCGCTGGTCGGTGTTGCGGATCAGCAGGCAGATCGGCGTGCCGGTCGTCAGGCCCTCGTACACGCCGGAGAGGATCTCGACGGTGTCGGGCTCGTTGCGCTGCGTCACGTGGCGCGAGGTGCCAGGGCGGCGGCGGTCGAGTTCGGGCTGGATGTCGGTTTCCGAGAGCGCCATGCCGGGCGGGCAGCCGTCGATCACGCAGCCGATCGCCGGACCGTGGCTTTCACCGAAGTTGGTGACGCGAAAGAGTTCGCCGAGGGTGCTGCCGGACATGGTGTTTTTGGGCGCCGAAACGCGGAAGCCGGAATCAGAACCACCGCCCGGAGGCGGTGGCGGGGAGCACGATTTTAGTGCCGGCGGGGACCCTCCCGAAAGCCGCGGTTCAATTCGCGGTGGGCGCCTGCTCGTC
>JAYVTD010000112.1:0-9738 GCA_043774765.1 Rhizobacter sp.
CACGACCCGCAGAAGGTGTATGCCGCCTTCCACAAGGCTGCCAACACGGTGGGCCAGCCGACCGTGCTGTTGATCAAGACCGTCAAGGGTTACGGCATGGGCAAGAGCGGCGAAGGCAAGAACACCGCGCACCAGACCAAGAAGCTGATCGACGAGGACGTGAAGGCGTTTCGCGACCGCTTCAACATCCCGCTCGCTGACGACCAGTTGCACGATATTCCGTTCCTGAAACCGGCCGACGACACGCCGGAGATGAAGTACCTGCACGAACGCCGAAAGGCGCTCGGCGGTTATTTGCCGCACAGGCGCACCAAGGCCGACGAGAAGCTCGCGGTGCCACCACTCGACACCTTCAAGGCCGTGCTCGACGCGACCGCCGAAGGCCGCGAAATCTCCACCACGCAGGCCTTCGTGCGTTTCCTGACGCAACTGCTGCGCGACAAGGAGCTCGGCCCGCGCGTGGTGCCGATCCTCGTCGACGAAGCACGCACCTTCGGCATGGAAGGCCTGTTCCGCCAGATCGGCATCTACAACCCCGCGGGCCAGAACTACACGCCGGTCGACAAGGACCAGGTGATGTATTACCGCGAAGACAAGGCCGGGCAAGTCTTGCAGGAAGGCATCAACGAACCCGGCGGCATGAGTTCGTGGATCGCAGCCGCGACCTCGTACTCGACGAACAACCGGATCATGATCCCGTTTTTCGTCTACTACTCGATGTTCGGCTTCCAGCGCGTGGGCGACCTGGCCTGGGCTGCCGGCGACATGCAGGCGCGCGGCTTCCTGCTCGGCGGCACCTCGGGCCGCACCACGCTCAACGGCGAAGGCCTGCAGCACGAAGACGGCCACAGCCACATCCTGGCCAGCACCATTCCCAACTGCATCAGCTTTGATCCGACCTTCGCGCATGAAGTCGGCGTGATCCTGCACCACGGCCTGAAGCGCATGGTCGAGAAGCAGGAGAACGTCTACTTTTACCTGACGCTGCTGAACGAGAACTACCCGATGCCGGGCCTGAAGGCCGGCACCGAAGAGCAGATCATCAAGGGCATGTATTTATTGGAAGAGGGTGCGAAGAAAACGCCGCGTGTGAACCTGCTGGGCAGTGGCACGATCCTGCTCGAAAGCGTGGCGGCCAAAGCGCTGCTGGAAAAGGACTGGGGCATGGCCGCCAACGTGTGGAGCTGCCCGAGCTTCAACGAACTGGCGCGTGATGGCCAGGATGTTGAGCGCTGGAACCTGCTGCATCCGCTCGAGAAGAAACCGCGCGTTGCGTACGTCACCGAGCAGCTCGACAAGTTCGCCGGCCCGGTGATCGCGTCGACCGACTACATGAAAAACTACGCCGAGCAGATTCGCGCCTTCATTCCGAAAGGCCGCACCTACAAGGTGCTGGGTACCGACGGTTTCGGCCGCAGCGACTTCCGCAGCAAGCTGCGCGAGCACTTCGAGATCAACCGCCACTACATCGTGGTCGCGGCCTTGAAGGCGCTGGCCGACGAAGGCACGGTGCCGATGGCCAAGGTGGCCGAAGCGATCAAGAAGTACGGCATCAATGTCGACAAGATCAACCCGCTGTACGCATAAGAAAACCGACGGAGACAACGAACATGGCAACGGTTGAAGTCAAGGTCCCCGACATCGGCGACTTCGCGGAAGTGGAAATCATCGAGCTGATGGTGAAGATAGGTGACACGGTGAAGGCCGAGCAGTCGCTGATCACGGTCGAGAGTGACAAGGCCTCGATGGAGATCCCGTCGTCGCATGCCGGCGTGGTGAAGGAACTGAAGGTCAAGATCGGCGACAAGGTCAAGGAAGGTTCGTTGGTGCTGGTGCTGGAAGTCGCCGGCGAAGCGGTCGCCGTTGCATTGGCTTCGGCGCCCGCTGCGGCGCCTGCAGCAGCACCTGCGCCAGCGGCGGCTCCCGCGGCGGCGCCGGCAGCGGCCAGCGCCGGCCCGGTCAACGTGCTCGTGCCCGACATCGGTGACTTCGATGAAGTGACCGTGATCGAAGTGATGGTCGCCGCCGGCGACGTGATCAAGGTCGAACAAAGCCTGATCACGGTTGAGAGCGACAAGGCCTCGATGGAGATCCCGTCGTCGCACGCCGGCGTCGTGAAAGAGCTCAAGGTCAAGGTCGGCGACAAGGTCGCGAAGGGCAGCCTGGTTGCCGTGGTCCAGGCCGCAGGCGGTGCTGCGCCGGCAGCGGCCGCCGCGGCGTCTGCGCCCGCTGCTGCTTCGGCCCCTGTGGCCGCACCTGCCGCAGCGTCGGAAAAGGCCGTGCCCACTGCCGCGCTGCCGGCGCACGAGCCGAGCGTTGCGAAGGCTGTGCTCCCGCATGCCTCGCCGACGATCCGCAAGCTCGCGCGCGAGCTCGGCGTGCCGCTCGAAGAAGTGAACGGCAGTGGCCCGAAAGGCCGCATCACGCAGGAAGACGTGCAGGGTTTCGTCAAGGGTGTGATGGCCGGCAACGTGCAGACGCAGGCGCAAGCGGCGAAGGCACCGGCAACGGCCGCAGCGAGTGGTGGTGGCATTCCGGGCCTGCTGCCGTGGCCGAAGGTCGACTTCGCGAAGTTCGGCGCGGTCGAACGCAAGGAACTGTCGCGCATCAAGAAGATCAGCGGCGCCAACCTGCACCGCAACTGGGTGATGATTCCACACGTCACCAACAACGACGAAGTCGACATCACCGAGCTCGAAGCGTTCCGCGTCTCGATTAACAAGGAAAACGAAAGGCCAGGCAAAGAGACAGCGGGCGTGAAAGTCACGATGCTCGCGTTCGTGATCAAGGCCGTCGTCTCGGCGCTGAAGAAGTTCCCCGACTTCAACGCCAGCCTCGACGGCGACACGCTCGTCTACAAGCAGTACTTCCACATCGGCTTCGCGGCCGACACGCCGAACGGGCTGGTCGTGCCGGTGCTGCGCGACGCCGACAAGAAGGGCGTGATCCAGATCAGCACCGAGATGGGCGAGCTGGCGAAGAAAGCGCGCGACGGCAAGATGGGCCCGGCCGACATGAGCGGCGGCTGTTTCTCGATCAGCTCGCTGGGCGGCATCGGTGGCACGCACTTCACGCCGATCATCAACGCACCCGAGGTGGCGATCCTCGGTTTGTCGAAGAGTGCGCTGAAGCCGGTGTGGGACGGCAAGGCCTTCTTGCCGCGCCTGACGCTGCCGCTGTCGCTGTCGTACGACCACCGCGTGATCGACGGTGCTTCGGCGGCGCGCTTCAACGCCTACCTCGGCCAGATCCTCGGCGACTTCCGCCGCGTGTTGCTCTAAGGAACCACCGCATGACGACCGTCGTGGTGGCCCGCTTGGGCGGCACCGTGGCCATCGCCGCCGACACGCTGGTCACCTTCGGTGACACGCGGCTGGCGCATGGTTACGAGGCCAATGAAAAACTGTTCAAGGTTGGCGATTCGTGGATCGGCATGGCGGGTACGACGGCGCATTTCCCGGTGCTGCGGCGCGCTCTGGCCGCACTGCCGCCTGACGAGCTGAAACTGCACTCGCGCGACCAGGTCTTCGACACCTTCCTGAGGCTGCACCCGAAGCTGAAGGAGAACTTCTTCCTCAACACCAAGGAAGAAGATTCAGACCCTTACGAAAGCTCGCAGTTCACCGCCGTGATCGCCAACCATGCCGGCATCTTCGGCGTGTACTCGTACCGCGAGGTGTTCGAGTTCGACCGCTTCTGGGGCATCGGCACCGGCCGCGCTTTTGCGCTCGGTGCGATGTACGCGGCCTTCGACAAGGCGAAGTCGGCCCGCGAACTGGCCGAACTCGGCGCGCGCGCCGGCTGTGAATTCGACAAGAACTCGAGTGGGCCGGTGCACGCCCACACCATCAAACTCAAAGTGACATCAACGAAAGGCTGACCATGGCCCTCATCGACATCAAGGTGCCGGACATCGGCGATTTTAAGGACGTGGCCGTCATCGAGCTGCTGGTCAAGCCGGGCGACACGGTCAAGGTTGAACAGAGCCTGTTGACGGTCGAAAGCGACAAGGCGTCGATGGAGATTCCTTCTTCGCATGCCGGCATCGTGAAGAGCGTGGCCGTGAAGGTGGGTGATGTGGTCAACCAAGGGTCGGTGATCTTGTCGCTTGAAGCGGAAGGTGTGGCGGCAGCGACCCCGGCGCCACCGGCATCTCCCGCAGCCGCGCCCCCACCCCAGCCCTCCCCCAGCGGGGGAGGGAGCGTCGCGGCGCCGCAGGCGGCACAGTTCGCGGGCTCGGCCGATGTCGAGTGCGACCTCGTCGTGCTGGGCGCGGGCCCGGGCGGTTATTCGGCCGCGTTCCGCGCTGCCGATCTCGGCATGAAGGTCGTGCTGATCGAACGTTTCGCCACGCTCGGTGGCGTTTGCCTGAACGTCGGCTGCATACCGTCGAAAGCGCTGCTGCACGTGGCCGCCGTGATGGACGAAGTCAAACACTTCGACGCGATGGGCGTGACCTTCGCAGCGCCGACGCTCGACCTCGCCAAGCTGCGCACCCACAAGGAAAAGGTGGTCGGCAAGCTCACCGGCGGCCTGGCCGCGATGGCCAAGATGCGCAAGGTCACGGTGCTGCAGGGCACCGGCGAGTTCCTCGATCCGTTCCACATCGCTGTCGCGCTGGCCAAGGGCGGCACGCAGACGGTGAAGTTCAAGCAGGCCATCATCGCCGCCGGCTCAGAAGCGGTGAAGCTGCCGTTTCTGCCGAAGGACGACCCGCGTGTGGTCACCTCCACCGGCGCGCTCGAGTTGCGCCAGATCCCGAAGCGTTTGCTGATCATCGGCGGCGGCATCATCGGCCTGGAGATGGGCACGGTCTACTCCTCGCTCGGCGCGCGGCTCGACGTGGTCGAGATGCTCGACGGGTTGATGCAGGGCGCCGACCGCGACCTCGTGAAGGTGTGGCAGAAGATGAACGCGCCGCGCTTCGACAACATCATGCTCAAGACCAAGACCGTCGGTGCGGAAGCAACGAAAGACGGCATCCTCGTCAAGTTCGAGTCGGTTGACGGAACAGCGGGCAAGCTCAAAGAGCAGCTCTACGACATGGTGCTGCAGGCCGTCGGCCGCGTACCTAACGGCAAGCGCATCGGTGCCGAGAAGGCCGGCGTTGCGGTGAGCGATCGTGGTTTCATCCCGGTCGACATCCAGATGCGCACCAACGTGCCGCACATCTTCGCGATCGGCGACATCATCGGCCAGCCGATGCTGGCGCACAAGGCGGTGCATGAAGCACACGTGGCGGCCGAGGTCGCTTCGGGCGATACCAAGGCCGCATTCAATGCGCGAGTGATCCCGAGCGTGGCCTACACCGACCCTGAAGTGGCGTGGGTCGGCGTGACCGAAGACGAAGCCAAGGCCTTGGGGATGAACGTGAAGAAGGGCTTGTTCCCGTGGAACGCTTCAGGCCGCGCCATTGCCAATGGCCGCGACGAAGGCTTCACCAAACTGCTGTTCGACGAAACCACGCACCGAATAGTCGGCGGCGGCATCGTCGGCACGCATGCCGGCGACATGATCGGCGAGGTGGCCCTGGCCATCGAGATGGGCGCTGACGCAGTCGACATCGGAAAGACGATCCACCCGCACCCGACGCTGGGTGAAAGCATCGGCCTCGCGGCCGAGGCTTTCGAGGGCGCGTGCACCGACTTGCCGCCGGTGAAGAAGTGATATTGCATCGCTGACGCGGCGCAATGTCTGCACGCGTTCGATCGGCCCTTCGGCCGTTCAACTTGCGCGGGGCGCCGGTGGCGGTTGCTCAGGGCTTGCGCGTGGGTGACGGCGCAGCAGGTACCGGCGCGGGCGCCACCACCGGCGCCGTGGCCGCCAGGCGCTGAGCGCGCGCGTCGAGCTCGCCGCGATCGGTCGCCACCACTTCGGCGATCACCACCGGGCAACGTGTCGGCGCGTCTTCGCCCTGGGCCCAGCCGGCGGCTTCGTTCGACGAGGTGAGCGTGCGGCTCACGCCGAGTTGCGTGCCGAGCTGGTTCATCGCAGCGTGGGTGCGCGCATAGGCCAGGCCCAGGTCGTACTCGGCGTTCGCGTAAGCGCGGCGTGCGGTGTAGAGCTCGTTCTCGGCATTCAGCAAGTCGAGCAGGCTGCGCTGGCCGATGTCGAACTGCTGGCGATAAGCGTCGCGTGCCTTCTGGATCGCCAGCGTGTTGCGGTCGAGGTAGGCGAGCTGCTCGGTCAGCTTCTTGGTGTCGTTGTAGGCGATGGCCGCGGTCTGGCGCGTGTCGCGGCAGGCCTTGTCGCGCAGGTCGGTGGCCTGGCTCACGATGTTGGCCTGCTGGCGAATGCGGGCCTGGTCGGCGCCGCCGTTGTAGAGGTTCCAGTTCAGCACGATCTCGGCCGTGCTGTTGCGGCTCTGGTCTTGCAGGCCATCGACGTTGTGCCCGGCAGCGGCGCGCACGCGCGCCTGCACTGTGGGCTGGTAGACCGAGCGCCGGGCATCGCCCACCGCGCGGGCGCCCCGCAGGCCTTCGATGCTGGCGCTGACCGCAGCGCTCTGGCGCACGGCGGTGTTCATGGCTTCGGTGGCGGTTGCCGGCACGCCGTCGCGCAGCATGCTGATACCGCCGAGTTCTTTCGCAGGCGCGGTGCCAGTCAGGCGCTGGTACCGCGCGTTCACGTCGTGCAGGTTGGCAAGTTCGGTGGTCAGGTTCGATTCGGCCAGCGCCACCCGCGCGCCCGCTTGTTCCAGATCGACACCGCGGCCCACGCCGGCCTTGAAACGCGACTGGATCTGCAGGAAGGCATAACGGTGCTGCACGTAGTTGTCTTCGGCGAGAGTGACCATGCGGCGATAGCGCTGCACGTCGTAATGCGCCTTGGCCGCTTCGATGGCGGTCTGCTCGGTCACGTCGACCAGTTCGAAGTAGCGTGCCAGTTGTTCGTGGCCGGCGCGGGCCACGTCGTTGCGCGTGCCCAGACCGTCCCACAACAACTGGGTCAGGCTCACGCCGCCCTGGCGGCGGCTCAGCGTGCGCGAGGTGCCGCTGATGTGGTCACGCTCCTGGCCAACGCTGGCGTTCAAGTCGA
Source organism: Rhizobacter sp. (assembly GCA_043774765.1). Taxonomy (GTDB): domain Bacteria; phylum Pseudomonadota; class Gammaproteobacteria; order Burkholderiales; family Burkholderiaceae_C; genus LMDS01. Next base: position 7,039 of record JAYVTD010000112.1, read on the forward strand.
CACGCGGCAGGTAGGCGCCGCGTGCGACGTCGACCGCATCGACGGCGGCGCGGTAGGCGTTGAAGCGTGCAGAGACGTCCGGATTGGTGTTGACGGCCTGCTCGACCGTCGTTTTCAGCGGGTCGGCGGTTTGGGCGCTGGCGCCGCCCGCTGCCATCAGCAACACGAGCGCACAACGAGCGAATCTTTTCGAATCCATGGGAGTCCTGAACATCCAAAGTACTTTTTCGGGGGCACCGATGCGGGCAAGGCTATGCATCCACTCATCGAGTTCGCCGCAAAGTCTAGTTTGGCGCATGCCTCGCCCCGCCCCCCTTTACCGAGGAGTGGCGGGGGAGTATTTCACGCCATCCCCCTCTGCGGTCTCGAATTGGCAACACCGATTCGCACGTGCGTTCGATCATCTTGTTTCGAAGTGTGAGCAAGTTCACGGGCCGCCTCGTGAGTCCCGTGCGGCGCATCGTCCGAGCTCAAGTCGGCAGCGGCGCTGTCGAAGACGAAGCGTTGGGTTGTTACCCCGTCTGCCTGTGATCCTCACGCCCTCTGTTGTTGGCTCGTTCGCGCGTGATGCTCCAGGGCGAACACGCAGGGTGGCCGCGCGTGCAAACGCGGCGTCGAGCTGGTGCGTCGGGTCGCTTCGGTGGCTCTGCCTGCTGTTCGTTTTTGCCACGCTCGCACCGCGCGCCTGGGACGCCGACACGATGCTGAGGGCAGCGCAGGCGCAAGGGCCGCTCGCCACGAGCGGCGTGCGCGCGCTGCAACCCCTGCTGGCCGCAGCGGTCGGCCAGGACGACCTGCAGCGGCTCACCACGCTCAACGAGTTCTTCAACCGCCGTGTCGTCTTCACTACCGACAGCGAGGCCTGGGGCCAGACCGACTACTGGGCCAGCCCGCTCGAGACGCTCGGCAAGGGCCGCGGCGACTGCGAAGACTACGTGATCGCAAAATACTTCAGCCTGATGGCCGCCGGCGTGCCGCAGGCGAAACTGCGGCTCGTGTACGTGCGCGCGGTCATCGGCGGGCCGGGCGGTGCGGTACAAGCGCACATGGTGCTGGCCTACTACGCCCAACCCGGTGCCGAGCCGCTGATTCTCGACAACCTGATCGGCGAGATCCGCCCCGCGTCGCGCCGGCCCGACCTGGAGCCGGTTTTCAGTTTCAACAGCGAGGGTCTGTGGCAGGGTGTGGGCGCACAGAGCGCCGGCGACCCGGTCGCCAGGCTGTCACGCTGGCGCGAGGTGCTTGCAAAGGCGCGCGCCGAAGGGTTCCAATGAAGAAGTTCGTGATGGCCCCCTGGCCGCCGCGCTGCGGCGTCCGCCCCCCGAGGGGGTCAAGGAAACTTGGGGCGGCCCTGCGTTTCCTTGTGAGGCAAACATGTCGCTGATCCGTCAAATCTGGTTGTTGTTGCTGGCGACGCTGCTGTTGGCCTTTGTCGCCAGCGTGAGCGTGAACGTGACGTCGGCGCGCGACACGCTGCAAACTCAGTTGCGCCTGAAGAACAGCGACAACGCCACCGCGCTTGCGCTGGTGCTGTCGCAGCAGAAAGGCCAGCTCGAGCTGATGGAGCTTGCGCTCGCGGCGCAGTTCGACACTGGCTTCTACCGCCGCATCCGCTTCACCGGGGCCGATGGCAAGCCGCTGCTGCAGCGTGAAGCCGCTGCGGCCCCGCTCAAGGCGCCGGCCTGGTTCGTTGCACTCGTGCCGATCGACTCCGAGCCGGGGCTCGCCCAGGTGTCGGACGGCTGGCGCGCGCTCGGTTCGCTCGAAGTGGTGAGCCAGTCGTCGTACGCGGTCGACGAGCTGTGGGCCAGCAGCCTGGGTTCGGCGGGTGCGCTGGCGGTCGTGGGCCTGCTCGCGGGTCTGCTGGCAACGCTCGCGGTCGGGCGCATCCGCAGGCCGCTCGACGACACGGTGGCGCAGGCCATCTCGCTGGAACGTGGCGAGTACCTGACCGTGGCCGAGCCCAACGTGCCCGAACTCAAGCGGCTGACGCGCGCGATGAACTCGATGGTCGGGCGCCTGCGCATCGTGTTCGAGGGCCAGGCCTCGCAGGTCGAGAGCCTGCGGCGCCAGGCCAGCTGTGACCCGCTGACGGGCCTGTCGAACCGCATGCACTTCATGGCGCAATTGCGCGCCGCACTGCAGCGCGAAGACGGCCACGCCGCCGGGGGGCTGGTATTGCTGCGGGTGCTGAAGCTGACCGAGGTCAACCGCACGCTCGGGCGCGAAAGCACCGACGCGCTGATCGCTGCGATCGCGCAGACGCTGCAGACCTATACCCGGCGTGTCGACGGTTCTTTTGTGGGCCGGCTCAACGGCTCAGACTTTGCGCTCGGCCTGCCGGCAGGCGGCGTGGCGCGCGAGACCGCGCAGGCCGTGATCGACCTGTTGCGCGCTGCGTTGCCGGCCCTGGCAGCACACGTGGCGGTGGCCGCCGGCGCGGTCGAGATGCGCCACGGTGCCGAACTCGGCGAACTGATGGGCAGCGCTGACCTGGCACTGGCACGCGCCGAAAGCAACGGGGCGTTTTCGGTCGAGTCGGCGGGCGAAGGCGGCAGCGCCTGGGCCGGGCTGGGTGAACGGCGCTGGCGCGAGCGGGTGAGCGAAGCGCTGGCCGAAGGCCGTGTGCAGCTCGGCAGCTATCCCGTAGTGAACCCGAACCAGGGGCTGATCCACCTCGAGTGCCCGTTGCGTCTGCAG
>JAYVTD010000113.1:0-5771 GCA_043774765.1 Rhizobacter sp.
CGAAAGGTCGTGCTGGAGGAAGGTCCGGACTGCACAGGGCAGCGCAGCAGCCAACGGCTGTCCACCGCGAGGTGAGGATCAGAGCAACAGAGACGAGTCAGGCGGGTCGCCCCGTCCTGGGTGAAACGGGCAATCTCTGCGCGCAGCAATACCAAATAGGCACACGCCGGGCGACGCGGTTCGCCGCGTCGTCCAGAACCCCGGCCCGGGGCGATGTGTGCGGGTAGGTAGCACCGAGCCATACAGCGATGCATGGCCCAGAGGAATGGCGGTCACGGCCGGCGCTTCGCAAGAGGCGCCGGCTGCACAGAATCCGGCCTATCGGCTCGCTTCACACTTTTCACCCGCCGGTGCGAGCGGATGTCGATGTCTGCAAGGTTCACGGGTTCCCCTGGTTCCAGAACCGCGCCAGCATAGACTCGGCCGCTCGCATGAACCCCGACGCACACACCCTCTGGCGCGCCCCGCGCTGGGCCCTGGCCGTATTGCTGGCCTGCCTGGGCATGCTCGGGCCCTTCTCGATCGACACCTACCTGCCGGCCTTCACCGGCATCGCCGCGGCGATCGGCGCCACGCCGGTGCAAATGCAGCAGACGCTGTCGGCCTATCTGTTCGGCTTCGCGGTCATGAATCTCTTTCATGGCGCGCTGTCCGACAGCTTCGGCCGCCGCCCGGTCGTGCTGTGGGGGCTGGCGGTGTTCACGCTGGCGTCGGTGGGTTGCGCGATGTCGCAGCACATCGGCGCGCTGGTGTTCTTCCGCGCGCTGCAGGGCATGTCGGCCGGCGCCGGCATCGTCATCTCGCGTGCGGTGATCCGCGACATGTTCCCGCCGGCCGACGCGCAGCGGGTGATGTCGCAGGTGACGATCTATTTCGGCGTGGCCCCGGCGGTCGCGCCGATGGTGGGCGGTTTCCTGTTCGTGCACTCCGACTGGCACGCGATCTTCTGGTTTCTGGTCGCCGTCGGCGTGGTGCTCTGGGTCGCCAACTACAAGCTGCTGCCCGAGACGCTGCACCTCTCGCAACGCCAGCCCTTCAGCGTGCGCAACCTGATGCGCGGTTATCGCGAGATGGGCTCGAGCTCGCGGTTCATGATGCTGGCGCTGGCCAGCGGCATCCCGTTCAACGGCATGTTCCTGTACGTGCTTTCAGCGCCGGTGTTCCTGGGCGAACATCTGGGGTTGGCGCCGGGGCAGTTCTTCTGGTTCTTCATGATCACGATCGCCGGCATCATGGGCGGCGCCTGGCTGTCAGGGCGCCTGGCCGGGCGCATCAAGCCGCACCACCAGATCCGCCACGGGTTTCTCATCATGCTGCTGGTCTCGCTGCTGAACCTCGGCTTGAACCTCGTGTTCACACCACAGGCCTGGTGGGCGCTGCTGCCGCTGGGCATCTACGCCTTCGGCTGGGCGCTGATGGTACCCGTGGTCACGCTGATGGTGCTCGACCTGGTGCCCGAACGGCGTGGCATGGCCTCGTCGTTCCAGGCCTGCGTGGGCAGCCTGGCCAACGGCCTGGTGGCCGGCGTGATCGCGCCGCTGGTGATGCACTCCACCGTGTGGCTGGCGGTGGCCTCGCTGCTGATGATGAGTGTGGGCGTGTTCGCGTGGATCTGGGTCAAGCCGCGCGTCACCTGAGGTTCAAGTTCGCATGGCTCGGGTCGATATGAAGGTGATGCACGTTCTCCGCGTGCCGGAGACCCGCCATGCCCGTTCCCCGAGTTTTCCTGCACCGCCTGCTGGCAAAAACCGTCGCGGGCCTGAGCGTTGCCACGCTGTGCGCAGGCGCGCACGCCGCCGAGCACGCGGCGCCGGCCGCTGCGCCGAAAAGCGCGAGCGTTGAGCACAAGGCCGAAGCGGCCGACGCCAAGGGCGCGAAAGCAGAAACCCGCGGTACCGTCAAAAAGCCCGGCCCGCAAGACCCGATGGACATGCTGCGCGACAAACTCGCCGCACGCCTGGGCGCCGCCAAACCACCGGAGGCCGTGAGCCCGAACGTCGTGCGTGTTGTTTCCAAGGCGAGCGCGTTGCCCGAGCCGGCGGTGGTTGTGGGCGGCGGCCACGGCGCCAGCGCGTCGACGGCCCGGCGCCCTTCCGCCGAGCCGCGCAAGGCGGCCGGCCACTCCGGCGCCGACCCCGGCCACGCCGCCCACTGGAGCTACGAAGGCGCCGGCGGGCCGGAAGGCTGGGGCCGGATGAAACCGGAGTTCGCGAAGTGTTCGAGCGGCTCGCGCCAGAGCCCGATCGACATCCGTGACGGCATCAAGGTCAGCCTCGACGCGGTGGCCTTCGACTACAAACCGAGTGCGTTCCGCGTGCTCGACAACGGCCACACGGTGCAGGTCAACGTCGGCCCGGGCAACTCGATCGAGGTGCTGAGCCGGCGCTACGACCTGCTGCAGTTCCACTTTCACCGTCCGTCCGAAGAGCGCATCGACGGCAAGCAGTTCGACATGGTCGTGCACCTGGTGCACAAAGACCTGGAAGGGCGCTTGGCGGTCGTCGCGGTGCTGCTCGAACGCGGCAGCGCGCTGCCAATCGTGCAGAGCGTGTGGAACAACCTGCCGCTCGAGAAGGGCGACGAAGTGGCGGCGAAGTTGCCACTCGACCTGGGCGCGCTGCTGCCCGCCGAGCGCAGCTACTTCACCTACATGGGCTCGCTCACCACGCCGCCCTGCAGCGAAGGCGTGTTGTGGATGGTGATGAAATACCCGGTGCAGGTCTCGGCCGAACAGATCGGCATCTTCAGCCGCCTGTACCCGATGAACGCACGGCCGGTCCAGTCGGCCAGCGGGCGGCTGATCAAGGAATCGAACTGACCGATACGATGCCGCGCTGAGCCCGGCGATACACTGCTCTGCCTCAACGACGGAGCGTGTGCATGAGTCTTCTGATCATCGGTCTGGTGCTGTTTCTCGGCATCCACTCGGTTTCGGTGTTCGCGCCGGCTTGGCGTGACCAACAGGTCGCACAACGTGGCGAAGCGGTCTGGAAAGGCCTCTACACCGTCGTCTCGCTGATCGGCTTTGCGCTGCTGGTCTACGGCTACGGTCTGGCGCGGCAAGCGCCGGTCGTGCTCTACACACCGCCGACCGCGCTGCGCCACGTCGCGCTGCTGCTGATGCTGCCGGTGTTCCCGCTGCTGCTCGCGGCCTATCTGCCGGGGCGCATCAAGACCGCCGCGAAGCACCCAATGCTGCTGGCCATCAAACTCTGGGCGCTGTCGCACCTGCTGGCGAACGGCAGTCTGGCCGACGTATTGCTGTTCGGTGGTTTCCTCGTCTGGGCCGTGGCTGACCGAATCTCTTTCAAGCGCCGCGTTGCGCGGCCCGTGCCCGGTGCGCCGGCCGGCCCGGCCAACGACCTGATCGTGGTGTTCGGCGGCCTCGCGCTCTACGCCGTGTTCCTGTTCTGGGGCCACCGCTGGCTGATCGGCGTGGCGCCGATCGGCTGAGCTGCGAGCCCGTTCAGTGCCGCTGCTGCAGTTCCTGCAGCAGCTTGTTGCGGTCCACGCCCTCGCTCTGGTCGGCCAGCAGCTGAAAGAACTGCTCTTGCGTGCCGGCGACGGCAGAGGCTTTTCTGACCACGATCTTCGCGATCGGGCCGATGTGCTTCGTCAACACCTTGACCGCGTGCGCCAGCGTCGCTTCCGACAGCGGTGCGGCGCCGGCGGTGCCGCCGGTGGTCGGTTTCGGCGCTGTCGTGTGCGAGCGCGCCAGGCCGCCGAGCGATGAAGAGATCGCGCCGACCTTGTGCAGGAACGCCGCGCGATCGGCAGGCTCCGAGATGTGCTCGGCCAGCGCGCTGCCGAGCCCGTGCATGTCGGTCGAGGCCTTCGCGGCGTTGCGCACCAGCACCCGTGCCATCGGACCGATGAAGCCGGCGAGCGCGCGTTCGACCTGGGCCAGCGCGGCGCTGTCCCAGCCGGTGATCGGTGTCGTGATCGCACCGCTCGGCGTGTTGGTTGGTTTGTCGTGTGCGCGCGCGCCAGCCGCGTCGCCCATCGCCGAGACCACCGCGGCGCTCTGCGCCGGGCGCATCACGACCGTGGTCTCGTTCAGGTTGACCGGCAGCCCGGCCGCCACGCGTGTGAGCACCTCGCGAAACTCGGCGGCGCTCGTGAAGCGGGCGTGCGGATCTTTCGCGATCGCCTTGGCCACCACCCGATCGAAACGGGCGCTTCGCCCGCTGCCTTCGACCTGGCTCGGCGGCATGGGGTGCTCGTTGAGAATCTTGTACATCACCGCTTCGTAGGTGCCGGTGAACGGCGCCTCGCCCGACAGCAGCCGGTACAACAAGACGCCGGCAGCGAAGATGTCGACCCGGTGGTCAATGGCGTCGCCGACGTACTGCTCGGGCGCCATGTAACCCGGCGTGCCGATGATCGAATCGACCTGCGTCAGCGCCCGGTTCTCGATGCGCGCGATGCCGAAGTCGGCCACCTTGAGCTGGCCGGTGGCGGTGAGGATCAGGTTCGCGGGTTTGATGTCGCGGTGCCACACCTGGTGCTGGTGCGCGCAGTCGAGCGCGTCGAGCAGCTGGTCCATGATGCGCAGCAACTCGGGCTCGGGCAGCAGCCGGGTTCGGGTCAGCACCTGCGCGAGGTTGCGGCCCTCCACGTATTCCATCGCGATGAAGGCAGTGGTTTCGTCTTCGCCGTATTCGTAGATCGCCACGATGCCCGGGTGCAGCAGCCGGCCCACCGCCTGCGCTTCGTTGCGGAAGCGGGCCGCGATCGACTCGGCCTGCTGGTCGTCGTCGATCAGCTTCTTGTGGATCGTCTTGAGCGCCACGCGGCGCTGGATGCCGGCGTCGAAGCCGGTGTAGACCACGCCCATCGCGCCGTCACCGAGCACGCCGGTGATGGTGTACTTGCCCAGTCGCTCAGGATGGGTCATGAAGACCTCGCCCAGATCAGCTGTCGAGCAGCTTCATCGCATGCACCAGGCTCTTGCGCATGCGGGCGAACGACTCGGCGAGAACGCCGATTTCGTCGCGTGATTTCGACGTGAACTCCGGCGCTTCCATGTCGCCCATGCTGACGCGGTCTGACAGCGCCGAGAGCCGGCTCACCGGCTGGATCACGAGCTTCCACAACATCAGGTTGAGCGTGCCGCCGATCAGCAGGAACACGGCCGCGAGCAGCGCCATCACGACGCCGAGCGCGTGGTCGGCGCGCTGCAGCGGCACCGACAGGGGCACCGAGACCACTTGCGCGCCGAGCGCCTCGTTCAGGGTCCAGCCGAAGCCGTTGCTCGGGCCGTACTTTTCGACCAGCGTCTTTGGCGCGGCGTCGGGTGTGGTGTGGCAGCGCAGGCAGGCGGGGTTGGTGATCTTGATCGGGCGGGCGATGAACAACGAGCGGCCCGAAGGCGTGTCGCGCTCGCCGATGAATTCGGTCTTCTCGGGCGAACTGCGAAACTGCGCGATCACGTCGGCTTCCCATTCGACCGCGCGGTCACGCGGGTTGGTCGGGTTCAGCATCGCCGGCTTGTACGAGTAGTCGGGGTACTTGCCCTGCAGCTTCTTCAGGATCTCGGTCGAGACGAAGGACGGCACCGACTCGGGCAAAAAGGTGTATTTCATCTGCGTCTCGAGCAGTGGCGCGATGTGTTCGGCCGTGAACGAGCTGACCACGACCGCCTTTTCCATCAGCAACCGGGCCCGGTCGAGCACCTCGGCGCGCGCGTCGCGCTGCAGCAGTTCGCGCGCCACCGTGGCCGCCACGCCGAAGCCGATCGCGAAGACAATGAGGAACACGAGGTTGAACTT
>JAYVTD010000114.1:0-17013 GCA_043774765.1 Rhizobacter sp.
GTCGTCGCCGCCCTGCAGTTCATCGCCACCACGTTCGTCATGCACGCGATGGTCGGGCGCCCGTCCCGTCAGCTCAAGATGCCACGCCGAGACGCTTACATTCGAAGAACTTGTGGGCAGCTTCAAGGAGGCGAAGGCCATTGCCAAAGGTCGCGTGAAGCCGTCCAGCCGGTTCGAGCTCACTGCGCCGGATGCCAAGGCCAGCAGGGAGCAGACGGGCTTATCCCAGGGCGACTTTGCCAAGCTCATGCGCGTGAGCGTGACGAAGCTGCAGAACTGGGAACAGCCCCGCCTCTGCAGCAGGCGCTTCGGCGCCTGTTGTCATTTCTGGCCCGCCGCTTTGTGCTGCCGGGCCAACGGTCAGACGGCCTGGGTCTCGGCCAGCGGCGCGCGTACCTCGCAGCGGATGCCTCGGGGTTGGACCTCCAGCCACTGCACCTGGCCGCCCAGCAGCTTGACGCGCTTGCGCACCCCGCCCAGCCCCAGGCCATGGCTCCAGCTTGCGGGTGAGCGGCCGATGCCATCGTCGACGATGCACAGCAGCAACTGGCCGCGGTCCACCTGCACCGACACCTCCACCTGGGTGGCGCGGGCATGGCTGATGATGTTGTTGACCAGCTCGCGGATCACCCGTGTCAGCCCCGACCACTGCACCACGTTGAGCGTCAGGTCGCGGTCGGCGCTGAAGGACCAGCGCAGGTCGCAGCCGGTGGCATTCAGGCGCTGGCTCAGATCGGCTTTCCACTCGGCAGCGGCATGCGACAAGCGGTGGTTGGACGCTGCCAGGCCGCGCGTCAGTGTCTTCAGGTCCTGCAGGGTATGGCGGATGTACTCCTCGATCTCTGCATTCGGGGCCCGATACATCAGCGTCAGCAGGCGAGCGCCGATGTCGTCGTGCAGGTCCTGGGCCAGGCGGGCGCGTTCTTCGGTGCGCCCGCGCTCGACGGCGCGGTCGTAAGCGACCGCGCGGCTGAGCTGCTCGATCATGCGCTCGGCCAGCTGTCGGTCATCAGCGTTGAACAGGCGCCGGCCCTGCCGGGCCTGGCGCAGCACGATGCTGCCGGTGGCCGACGGCGGCGCGCCGTCGACGCCGATCTTCGGATAGGGCACCACCAGGGCCGAGCCGTCCTGGGTGATGCGGATGCGCGAGACGGTGCGGGCGGTGTACTCGATCTCCAGCGGGTCGAAGACTTCGCGCAGCAAGGCGCCGATCTGGCGCTCGGCATGCTCGGGCTCGGGCTCCAGCGCCCTGGCTACGCGGTAAAGGCTGTCGAACAGGCCTTCCGCGCTCATGCCCTCGGCGCCCGGCATTTGCTGGCGAAGCCAGCGCCGCGCCAACGCGTAAAGCGCAGCCGACGATGCCAGCGCCAGCAGCATCGATGCGCCGGGGTCGAGGTCCAGGCCGGTCTCCAGCAGCAGCGCCATCGATGCCGCCACGGTGCTGACACCGGCCAGCAGCGCCATTTCGCGGGTCACCCGACGCGAGCGCGAGAGAAACGGCCCGAGCAGCATCAGTAATGCCACGAACAGGTGCCAGACCACCCAGCCGGCCAGCGCCACCGCGTGGTTGTCCGCTAGTTCGGGGGCCGCCAGCGCGATCGCGACCGTCAACAGGGCCAAGGTGGCCACGGCGGCCAGCACCAGGTGACGCAGCAGGCGTGCCAAGGGGCTGCTGCGGTGGCGCTGCGACCGGTGCAGCAAGGCCGCAGCCGCCAGGCCGCAAGCCAGGGTCCAACCCTGGGCCCACCACCAGGCACCGGGCAACCAGCCTGCCAGCAGGCCCGTCAGCAGCGCCGCAGCCAGCGCCCAGGCCAGCAGCGCCACCGACCGGGCCGCTGGTACGCGCTGCGGGTAGATGGCCGCCAGGTGCACCATCGCCGCAGCCAGCACCGCGTCGGCGGCCCAGCGCAGCGGTAGGTCCTGGCGTTGCAGCCAGGCCGTCGATCCCAGGCCCGGCAGCAGTTCGGCCCCGATCAACAGCAGGTTCAGGGCCTGGGCCCCTGCCATCAGCACAAACAGGCTGGTCGCCGGCCCGGGCGTGGCCAGCGCGACCACGGCGGCCGACAGCAACAGCGCCAGCGCCATCGCTCCCAGCAACCAGGTTGGCAGGCCCAGGCCGGCCAGGCTGCGGCTGGGCGCTGGCGCCATCACGTCACCGCTGGGGGCAAATTGCCAGCCCAGAATGGGCTGCTGCAGTGCGTGCGCGATGCCTTCACGCAGGGCCTGTTGCCGTGCGCGGTCGGCATCGCCGACGATCCAGCGACCAGTCTTGTGCGCGCCCAGCCGGGCTGGATCGAGGCGCTGGCCGTCAAGCTGCACCAGCGCCAGCACCGGCCGCCCGACAAAAGGCGCCAGCGCGGCCGCGCGGGTCGGGGCGAGGGTGGCCACGGCCGTGTCTGCGTCCGCGCTCGGCCAAGTCAGCGGCAGATGCGGGGCATTGGCCAGCATGCGCATCCACAGCAGCAGTGCAGCGGCAGCCAGCAGGCCCAGCATGGGCAGGCCGCCCCTGGGCGACGGATCGGGCGCTGTCGGGCGGCTCGGTGGTTTGTTGCGAGCTTGCTCGAACCAGCGCGAGTCTTGCCAGGGCTCGTCACCGGCCTCGCCGACGTCGGCCAAGGACCGGCCCAGAGGCTGCCTGTCGGGAGGATGGGCCGCCATGTTCAGGCTTGGCGGGTGGCGACCCACTCAGCCCGTCAGACCAGCCCTTGCTTGGTGGCCAGCACCGCCGCCTCGGCGCGGCTCGACACGTTGAGCTTCTTGTAAATGGACTTGATGTGGTCGTTCACGGTAAACCACTTGATGCCCATCAGGTTCGCGATCTCCTTGATCGTGAAACCCTTGCTCAGGTAGGTCAGCACCTCGCTCTCGCGCGGCGTGAGGCGTTCGTGGTCGAGCGGGGCGCCGCGCCCGAGCGCCATCGGCCGGCTGCTTTGCAGGCCCGACTCGAGCGGCATCGGCCCGGAACTGGTGAACGGGCTGCCCGGCGGGCCCTGGCGGAAGTGCGTAAGCAGGCGCCGCGCGATCGCCGGCGAGAGTGGCGGCTGGCCGCGCACGATCTTCTGCAGCTCTTCGACCAGCACCTCGAAGCGGTCTTCCTTCAGCAGGTAACCGTCGGCGCCGCATTGCAGCGCGGGAAACAGGTGGTCGTCGTCGGAATAGAGCGTGGTGACAATCTTGGTGGCCGGGTACTGCACCCACTCGGCCAGCAATTCCATGCCGTTGCCGTCGGGCAGTTCCAGGTCGACGAGGATCAGCTTGAACGGGTCGACACTGTGGGCCGGGTCGGTGAGCGGGCCGATGTGGCGGCGTGCGGTTTCCAGGTCGCCGGCTTCGGTGACCACCAGTGTGTCGCTGAAACTCTCCCGCACCACGCGCGTCAGAAAGCTGCGTGCCACGGGGTTGTCTTCGACGATCAGGACCTTGACTGCCATGCTCCGCCCAACCGGGTCTTGTTGTGCCGCAGATGGTAGCTCAACCGGCTGCGCACGACTCCCCGAACATACCTTCTGATACGCGTGGCGCGCGCTTCGCGCGCCGGCTTCGGTCAGGCCGGGTTGACCATCACCAGCTTGCCATGCACCCTGCGGCTGGCCATGCGCTCGAAGGCCTGCATCAGGTCTTTCATCGGCAGGCGCTGGTCAATCACCGGCTTGACCTTGCCCTCGGCGTACCACTGCGCCAGCTCGGCCAGCGCCTTGGCGTTGGCCTTCGGTTCGCGGCGTGCGAATTCGCCCCAGAACACACCGACGATCGACGCGCCCTTGAGCAGCGCCAGGTTCCAGGGCAGCGCCGGGATGCCGCCCTGGGCGAAGCCGACCACGAGGTAGCGCCCGCGCCAGGCGATCGAGCGGAACACCGGCTCGGCGATGTCGCCACCGACCGGGTCGTAGACCACGTCGGGGCCTTTGCCGTCGGTCAGCTTTTTCAGTTCGTCACGGATGTTGGTCGAGCTGTAGTTGATGGTCTCATCGGCGCCGAGCTGTTTGCAGAAAGTGCACTTCTCGTCGCTCGACGCGGCGGCGATCACGCGCGCGCCGACCGCTTTTGCAATCTGGATCGCGGCCGTGCCCACGCCGCCGGCCGCGCCCAGCACCAGCGCGGTTTCGCCGGCCTTCAGCGCCGCGCGGTCGAGCAGCGCGTGGTGGGTGGTGGCGTAGGTCAGGACGAAGGCCGAGGCGTCGTCGAATGCGAAGCCCTGGGGCAAAGGCATCACCAGCGCCGCGGGCGCGATCGCGTGGGTGCCGAAGCCACCCGTGCCGCCGAAGGCCGCGACCGCGTCGCCGAGCTTCAGGTGCACCACGCCTTCGCCGACGGCGTCGACCACGCCGGCGTATTCCGAACCCGGCACGAAGGGCAGGGCCGGCTTCATCTGGTACTTGTTCTGCACGATCAGGATGTCGGGAAAGTTCAGGCTCGCAGCGCGGATCGCAATGCGCACCTGGCCGACCGCCGGCTCGGGCGTGGGCAGCTCCTTCCAGGTCAGCGCCTCGATACCGATGGGGTTCTCGCAAAGCCAAGCGTGCATGAAAGTCTCCTTGTTCGGCGCGATCATACGCAGCGCGCTGCACGTGTCACGTCGCCGACCTGTCATGTCACCGAAGTGACGAGTCCATACAATCAGCCGCATGCGCATCCTGATCGCCAACGATGATGGTTATCTCGCCCCCGGCCTGGCCGCGCTCGTCAAGGCCTGCGAAGGCCTCGGCGAGCTCGACGTGGTGGCACCGGAGCAGAACGCCAGCGGCACATCGAACTCCCTCACGCTCGGCCGCCCGCTGACGGTGCACACGGCCGCGAACGGCTTCCTGTACATCAACGGCACACCGTCCGACTGCGTGCATCTCGCGCTCACCGGCGTGTTGCCGCACCGGCCCGATCTGGTGGTCTCGGGCATCAACAACGGCGCCAACATGGGCGATGACACGCTCTACTCGGGCACCGTCGCTGCGGCGATGGAAGGCTTTCTGTTCGGCATCCCGGCGATAGCTTTTTCACAGGTCGCCAAAGGCTGGGGCGAGCTCGATGCGGCGGCGCGCGTGGCACGCAGCGTAATCGAACAGGTGCTGCGCGAGCCGCCCAAGAGCGGGCCCTGGCTGCTGAACGTGAACATCCCGAATCGGGCCGATGCCGACCACCTGCCGCGTGCCGTCACGCGCCTCGGCCGGCGCCACGCGAGCGAGCCGCTGATCCGCCAGACCAGCCCGCGCGGTGAAACCATGTACTGGATCGGCCCCGCCGGCGATGCCCGCGAAGCTGGCCCGGGCACCGACTTTCACGCCACCGCGAACGGCCAGGTGTCGGTCACGCCGTTGCAGGTCGACCTGACCGACCACGCGGCGCTGTCGCACTGGGGCACCTGGGTCAACAAGGCCGGCGCATGACGAACGAGCGCCGCGGAGCCAAGTTTCCGCTGCGTCTCGCCGCGCTCGGTGCCACGCCGAAGATCGCGCGCACGCCGAGCCCGGCACCGGCGGTGGCCCCGGGCCCGCCAGCAAGGGCGGCTGTGCTGCCACGGCCGTTGCTGCGCCCGCAGCGGCCGGTGGCTCATGCCCACGCCGATTCGTCGCACCGCGCGGCACCGTCGGGCCTGGGGCTGGACTCGGCCGACGTGCGCAAGCGCATGGTCATGCGACTGCGCGCGGCCGGCCTCACCAACGAAGCGGTTCTGCAGGCCATGGCCAGCGTGCCGCGCCACCTGTTCGTTGACGCGGCGCTGGTGACCCAGGCTTATGAAGACACGAGCCTGCCGATCGGTCATGGCCAGACGATCTCCAAACCCTCGGTCGTGGCGCGCATGATCGAGTTGCTGATGGGCGGTGCCAGCGCGCGCCGCACTCACCGGCTCGGGCGTGTGCTCGAGATCGGCACCGGCTGTGGTTACCAGGCGGCGGTGCTGGGCCTGCTCGGCGAACAGGTGATCTCGATCGAACGGCTCAAGCCGTTGCATGACAAAGCCCGAGAACTGCTGGCGGCCATCCGGCCGGTGAACCTGCGGCTGGTGTATGGTGACGGCATGCGGGGTCACCCGCCGAACGCAGCTTACGACAGCATCATCGCCGCAGCCGGCGGAGATGCCTTGCCGCAGGCCTGGCTCGATCAGCTGGCCGTGGGCGGCAGGCTCGTCGCACCGGTGCAGCAGGCCAGCGGCAAGCAGCAGGTGCTGGTGGTGGTGGACCGGACCGAACAGGGCTACGAACACTCGACGCGCGAGGTCGTTCATTTCGTCCCTCTAAAATCGGGCTTGATCGGATGACGGATGAATGGCGCATGCTGAGTGAATTGAAATGGTCGGGTGTTCTCGTGGGCATGGCTTCGCTGCTGCTGGCGGGCTGCGCCTCCACGTACAACCGGGCGCCGGTCGAAGACCGCAACCCGGGTGCCAAGGCCGCTGCCGTTGCCGCGGCTCCGGCCACGGTGGCGGCCTCGGCCCCGTCGCCCACCGACGCGAACAAACCGCTGCCGGGCGCCGAAAACGCCGGCAAGGTCGGTTACTACACGATCAAACCCGGTGACACGCTGATCCGCATCGGTCTGGAGAACGGCCAGAACTGGAAAGACCTGGTCAAGTGGAACAACCTCGAGAACCCGAACATCATCGAGGTCGGGCAGGTTCTTCGGGTCGTGGCACCCGGGCAGGACGCGAACGCCGCGTCGGCGCGTGGCGTGACCACGGCGCGCGTCGAAACACGCCCGCTCGATGCGAAAGGCGCGGGTATCGCTGCGACTGGTGCAGCATCGAACGCGCCCGGTGCGCCCGCCGCTCCCATCGCGACACCGGCGACCGCAACAACCGCTACCAGTACGCCTGCGCCCGCAACATCCTCGACCAACACCCCGGCGCCAGCCGCAGCGCGCGACAGCGATGACGACGTGAACTGGGCCTGGCCCGCGAGCGGGGCCGTGACGGCACCGTTCGACGAAGGCAAGGCCAAGGGCCTGTCGATCAGCGGCAAGGCTGGTGACCCGGTGCTGGCCGCCGCCGACGGCCGCGTGGTCTACGCCGGCTCGGGTCTGCGCGGTTACGGCAACCTCATCATCCTGAAGCACAACAACACCTACCTGACTGCCTACGCGCACAACCAGACGCTGCTGGTCAAGGAAGACCAGGCGGTGCGGCGCGGCCAGAAGATCGCGGAAATGGGCTCGAGCGATGCAGAGGCCGTGAAGCTGCACTTCGAGATTCGCAAACAAGGCAAGCCGGTCGACCCGGCCAGGCTGTTGCCGCCGCGCTGACGCGCGGGCGTGCCAGGTAGACCATGCCCAAACGGCGCACTCCGCTGCTTGGGCCTGCGGCCGATCCGGGGCACGGGATGAACGGCACGAGCGTGCCGTTCGAGCGCGGTGCCGATGGCGCTTCGCCGGCCGACGAACCCGAAACGGCACTGAACGGCGAGGCCGCTGCGGCCGAGATCGCGGCCGGCGACGGCGAGGTCGGCAACACGTTGCAGAGTTACCTGCGCGAGATCCGGCGCGCTCCGCTGCTCACCCCGGAACAGGAATTCGCTACCGCCACGCTCGCACGGCAAGGTGACTTCGAAGCCCGCCAGGCGATGATCGAACACAACCTGCGGCTCGTCGTCAGCATCGCCAAACACTACCTCGGCCGAGGTTTGCCGCTGACCGACCTGATCGAAGAAGGCAACCTCGGGCTGATGCATTCGATCAGCAAGTTCGAACCCGAGCGCGGTTTCAGGTTCTCGACCTATGCCTCGTGGTGGGTGCGCCAGCACATCGAACGCGCGCTGATGCACCAGGCGCGGCTGGTGCGATTGCCGGTACACGTAGTGCGTGAACTCAACCAGGTGCTCAAGGCGCGGCGCGCACTCGAAGCCGCCTCCGCCAGTGCCGGCGCCGCCGACAAACCGGTGCGGGTCGAAGACGTGGCCGCTGCCGTCGGCCGGCCGGTGAAAGAGGTGAGCGACCTGCTCAAGTACGCCGAGCAACCGACCTCGCTCGACGCACCGCTCGACCGCCAGCAAGGCGACAACAGCTCCGAATCGGTGCTCGACGGCGTGGCCGACGACGGTGGCACCGACCCGATGAGCCTGACGCTGAGTAACGAAGTCGACCTGCTGCTCATGCACGGCCTCGACGAACTGAACCAGCGCGAACGCGAGGTGCTGGCCGGGCGCTACGGCCTGGGAGACCGCGAGCCCGAGACGCTCGAAGTGCTGGCGGCCCGGCTCGGCCTCACGCGCGAGCGCATCCGCCAGATCCAGCAAGAGGCACTGATCAAGCTCAAGCGTGGCATGGTGCGCCACGGCGTCGATCGCGACTCGATCTTCTGATGCGCGTCGGGTCGGACCAGCCCCTGCTCACGCCGGCCATGACCGACCTCCTCGACAAGATCAGGCGCGCGGAGCGAGCGCCGTTCCACACCCAGACGGTGTCCGACGTGCACGGCGCGGCGCTTTCACTGGCCTTTTCATCCCGAACCCCATGAACCGAAGCGACTTCCGATTCTCAGAACGACTGCGTGTGCGCTGGGCCGAGATCGACGCCCAGAAGATCGTCTTCAACGGCCACTACCTGATGTACTTCGACACCGCCGTGGCCGGCTACTGGCGTGCGCTGGCGACGCCGTATGCCGAGACGATGGCGCAGCTCGGCGGTGACATGTTCGTGCGCAAGGCCACGGTCGACTACTTCGGCTCGGCGCGTTACGACGATGTGCTCGACGTCGCGATGCGCTGCGGGCGCATCGGCAGCTCGTCGATGCTGTTCATCGGCGCGGTGTTTCGCGCCAACCGCCTGCTGGTGTCGTGCGAACTGGTCTACGTGTTTGCCGACCCGCACACGCAGACCTCGAAGCCCGTGCCACCGGCATTGCGCGCAGTGCTTGAAGGCTTCGAAGCCGGCGAGTTGATGCTCGAAACGCGCGTCGGCTCATGGCAGGAACTCGGCGAACGAGCGCAGGCGATCCGCACCCAGGTGTTCATCGAAGAGCAGAACATCCCGGCCGAGATGGAGTGGGATGCTGCTGATGCCGAGGCCGTTCACGCGCTGGCGTCGAACCGCTTCGGCTTGCCGCTGGCCACCGGCCGGCTGCTCCAGCACGCGCCGGGCGTCGGCCGTATCGGGCGCATGGCGGTGAGCCAGAGCCTGCGTGGCAGCGGTGTCGGCCGCGCCGTGCTGGATGCCTTGACCAACGCAGCGCGTCAGCGTGGTGACCACGAGATCGTGCTGCACGCGCAGACCAGTGTGCAGACGTTTTACGCCCGGTCGGGTTTCAGCCCGCGGGGCGCGGTGTTCGAAGAGGCCGGCATCGCGCACATCGAGATGGCGCGGCGCGTGTAGGGGTCAACCGCGCGCCGTGGCGCTGCGCTTGCGGCTGCCGGCGTCGGGCTTGAGCAGGCTGCGAACGCGGGTGCGCTTGGCCGGCTCGGCCAGTGTGCTTTCGCCGCACAGCTCCGACTCGGCAACGGCTGCCTGTTCGCTCACCGCGCCGCTGCCTTCGTCGGTGTAACGCGGCGGCCAGTTGCGCAGGGTCGAGCGCCGCAATAGTGCCAGACCACCGGTCGCGCTGAAGCTGCGCTCGAGCACGTGCGTGACCGGATGCCGGCCAGCGCGTTCGGTGATGATCAGCGTGGAGCAGCGGGTGCCATAGCTCTGGTCGGGTGTGCGGATGAATGCCGGCGAGAGCTGCCGTTCCACATCGATGCGCACACCGGTATGCGGCAGCGCGTCGTCGGCCGCGGGCTCGCGTTCGGCCAGTGCGGCGAACAGCTGCGTGGCCAGCGCATCGACCGTTTCAGCCGCCGCGATCGACTCGCGCAAACGAGCCTTGATCTGCTGCACCTTGGGCCAGGGCGTGTCGAGCCCGGCGTTCGACAGACCGTAGACGCCGCGTTCCAGACGCAGCGGATAGGGCGCGATGTTCGAGGCCCAGAAGCACTCGCCGCGCCTGAAGTCGGCGGCGATCAGGTTGAATCCGTTGTGGCCCGACAGCGCCGTACGCATCCAGAACTGGCCGGCCGTTTCCTGCGCCGTCAACCACTCGGGAACGATGCGACCGCGCGAAGGCGCGTCGGCCTCGATACGCGACGGATCGCGAATGTTGGTGAGCAGCGCAAGCCGCCCCTGGGCCGTGAGGCCGAGCCAGGTTCCGCCGGACTCGAGGTCGCGGCCACTGAGCACATCGGGGCCGCCGCCGGGTGGTGTCCACCACGCCAGGCGCGCGGCAGGGCGCAGAAAGAACTCGTCGCGGTTGGCGGCCACCACCAGCGGAAAGCGCCGGTTTTGGTCGATGGCCAGCGCTACGAGGCACATGCCAGAAAAAGCTCGGTGTGGCGCACGCCGCGCAGCCACGGGGCCAGAACAGCCGCCGCCAGCTTAATCTGTGCGGCGATGGCTGGCGTGATGCCTGTGCTGTTCAGCGCGGGATCGGCGGCGTAGGTTTCCATCCAGGTCTCTTGTCCATCGGTGGCATTCGGCCGGCGCAACAAGCGGGCTCTGAGCCACGGATAACGGGCCGACAAACTGGCCTGGAAAACCGCGACGGCAGCTTGTGCAGCCGGGGCGTCGGCAACGTCGAGGCGATAGTAGATGAACAGTTCGGGCATGCGTTGAAGGCGGGTCGGGCAAGTCCGCGGACGCTGTGAATTGTTGACGAATGCGCGCCCGTGGAGCGCGGGAAAGCGTGGTTCAGGCGGGCTGCGCCGCGTCGGGCGCGACCGTGTAGGGCAGGGCACCGAGCCGCAACACGGCACCATCGGCCGCGCCAAGGTGGAGGCTGCCGGTGCCAAGGGCGGCGAGCTTGACTTCGACCAGAGCGCTCCAGCCCGAACCGTCGGGCCGCGGCGCGGCGTTCACCACCATACCGGCGGGCTGGCTCGCATCGTCGCTGTGAAAGACCTCCTGGCCGGCCGACGCAGCAGCGGCCACGTCGAACAGGAACATGCGGCGCTTGATCGTGCCGCGGTACTGGCTGCGCGCGACGACTTCCTGGCCGGGGTAACAGCCCTTCTGGAAGTCGACCCCGCCGACGATCTCGTAGTTCAGCATCTGCGGCACGAACTGTTCGACCGTGGCGGCCTCGGTCGTCGGGATGCCACTTTGCACTTCGAGCCAAAGCCAGTGGTCGAGCGTGATGGCCGGCCAGCCGGACACCAGCGTATCGGCGGGCGAAGAGACAATGCAGCGGGCCAGACCGGCTGCGTCGGGCAGCCGAAGCGTACTCACGCCCCCGGCTTCGCGTCGGCCCCACACCGGTAGGCCGGCGGCCTGCGCGCGTGCGGCGTCGCCGACCAGCCCCCACAAAGCCGCCTCTGCGGTCGCGTCGCGCAGCTTGCATTGCGCGCGCAACACGAACATCGACAGGCGTTTCAGCGTGGCGGGCAGCACGCTCGCCGCGCACACCAGCGTGAACTCGTCGGCGGCCGCCGAGCTGATCAGGAAACTCGCCTGCAAGCGCCCCTTGGCCGAGCAGAAGCCGGCCAGCCGCAGCTTTGATGCGCCCAGCGTCGCCACGTCGTTCGTGAGCTGGCCCTGCAGGAACTTCGCCGCGTCGGCACCGCTTGCACCGATCACGCCGAGGTGGCTCAAGGGCACGGCGCCGTGCATCGACAGGGATGTGTTCATGCTTGATTATCATCAGCGCCCATGAATCTTTTCACGTTGGGGTTTCAGCCCATGCACCGCATACCACCTCGATGAAGGCCTTGCGCACACTGCTGCTGTTCGTTCTCTTGCTGGTGGCCGCAGCCGCCGGGGCCGCGGCGTGGTGGCTGAACCGGCCGCTGGCGCTGGCCGCCGAATCCGTCGAATTATCGGTAGAGCTGGGCACGCCACCGCGCGAAATTGCCCAGTCCTGGGTGCAGGCCGGCGTTCAAGCTCCGGCGCTGCTGCTGTACGAGTGGTTTCGCTGGTCCGGGCAGTCGCGCAAGATTCGGGCGGGAAGTTACGAAATCGGCGCCGGCACCACGCCGATCGGCCTGCTCAACAAGATGGTTCGCGGCGATGAAACCCTGAGCACGGTGCGGCTGATCGAAGGCTGGACCTTCCGGCAGTTCCGCGCCGAGTTGGCCAAGGCCGATTCGCTCAAGCCCACGACCGCGGCGCTCAGCGACGAAGAAGTGATGGCGGCCATTGGCGCGCCCGGCGTGGCGCCCGAAGGCCGCTTTCACCCCGACACCTACGCCTACAGCAAGGGCAGCAGCGACATTGCAGTGCTCAAGCGCGCCTACCACGCGATGCAAAAGCGCATCGACGCCGTCTGGCAGGAACGCGCTGCCGACACGCCGCTGCGCAACGCCGACGATGCGCTCGTGCTGGCATCGATCGTCGAAAAGGAAACCGGCGCGCCGGCCGACCGCGGCCGTGTCGCCGGCGTGTTCGTGAACCGGCTGCGCATCGGCATGCCGCTGCAGACCGACCCGACCGTGATCTACGGTCTGGGCACGGCGTTCGACGGCAACCTGCGCAAGCGCGACCTGCTGGCCGACACGCCCTACAACACCTACACCCGCAACGGCCTTCCGCCCACACCGATCGCGATGCCCGGCAAGGCCGCCTTGCTGGCCGCGGTGCGGCCCGACTCGACCAAGGCGCTTTACTTCGTCGCGCGCGGCGATGGCAGCAGTGAATTCAGCGAAACTCTGGCCGATCACAACCGGGCCGTGACGTTGTTCCAGCGCGGCGGCCAGCGCAGCAAATAGGGCAGGGAGCATTTCGCTTGAAGGGCCGATTCATCACTTTCGAAGGCATCGATGGGGCCGGCAAGTCGACCCACATCGACGCTGTGGCGCAGCGCCTGCGCGCGGCCGGCGCGCGCGTGGTCTGTACCCGCGAGCCTGGCGGCACGCCGCTGGCCGAACGCGTGCGTGAACTCGTGCTGCACGAAGCGATGGACACGCTGACCGAAACCCTGCTGGTGTTCGCGGCGCGCCGCAACCATCTGCAACAAGTCATCGAGCCCGCGTTGGCACTGGGCGACACGGTGCTGTGCGACCGTTTCACCGACGCCACTTTCGCCTACCAGGGTGGGGGCCGTGGCGCCGAGTTGTCGGTGCTGCGCGAGCTCGAACGTTGGGTCCAGGGCAGCCTTCAGCCCGACCTGACCGTGTGGTTCGACCTGCCCGCAGAGATGGCGGCGCTGCGCCGCGCGCAGGCACGTGCGGCCGACCGTTTCGAGCAGGAAGACCTGGAGTTCTTCGAACGGGTGCGCGCTGCCTACCAAGCTCGCATGGCCGCCGCGCCGCAGCGCTTTGTGCGCATCGACGCCGCCTGCGAGCGCGATGCGGTGTGGCAGCAGATCGACAGCGCGCTGGAAGCTCGGGCGTGGTAGGCCCCGACGGCACGCTGCCGCTGCCCTGGCTGGCGCTGCTGCTGAAGCAGACGCTGCAGACCCAGCACGCCCACGCCTTGCTGTTGCAAGGCCCGCAGGGAGTGGGCCAGTTCGAGATGGCGATGACGCTGGCCCAGGCCTGGTTGTGCGAGAGCGCTGCCGGCGCGGCACAGCGCCAGCCGTGCGGCGTGTGCGCCAGTTGCCGTCTGGTGCAGTCGCATTCCCACCCCGACCTGCTGGTGCTGTTGCCGGAAATCCTGCAGGAAGCGCTGGGCTGGGGCGGCGGCGATGGCGCCGAAGCGGCGACCGAGAAGTCCGGCAAGACCAAGCCCAGCAAGGAAATCAAGGTCGAGGCGGTGCGTTCGGCGGTCACGTTCGCGCAGACCACCTCGGCACGCGGGCGCGGCAAGGTGGTGGTGCTGCACCCGGCCGAACGCATGAACGGCATCTCGGCCAACACCTTGCTCAAGACGCTCGAAGAACCGCCCGGCGCAGCGCGCTTCGTGCTGAGCTGCGCGGCCCCGGAGAGTTTGCTGCCGACAATCCGCAGCCGTTGCCAGGCCGTCACGATGCTGCTGCCACCAGCTGACGTGGCCACGCAGTGGCTGGCGCTGGCGGGTGTGAAGGACGCGGCCGTGTTGCTCGCCGCCACCGGCGGCCAGCCGCAAGAGGTGCTGCATTGGGTCGAGCAAGGCATCGACGCGGCCTTGTGGCAGCGTTTGCCCACCGTCGTGGCGCGCGGCGAAACCCAGGCGCTGGGCACGTGGCCCTTGCCGCGCCTGATCGATGCGCTGCAGAAACTCTGCCACGACGCCGCGTGCGTCGCGGTCGGCGCACCGCCCCGTTATTTTCCGCAAACCGTGATCGCGCAAGGCGCAAACAGCGACGCCTTGGCCGAGTGGATGCAGGAACTCAAGCGCTGCGCACGCCACGCCGAACACGCCTGGAATGCCGGCCTGATGCTGGAGTCGCTGGTCCAGCAAGGGCAGCGGGCGCTGCGCGACGGCGCGCCCGAAGCGGCCAAGAAGCGGCTTGTTTCGGTACACTCGCGCGCATGGTAGACACAGTACGCGGGGGCCTTCCAGGCGCGCCAGCCAGCACCGGCACGGCGCGACCGAGCGTGATTCAGCTCGTCTTCCGCGAAAAGGGCGCGCTTTACGCCGCGTACATGCCGGTGTTCTCCGACGGGGGCCTGTTCGTGCCGACCACCCGCGAGTACAAACTCGGCGAAGACATCTACCTGCTGCTCTCCCTGCCCGACGATCCGCAGCGTTACCCGGTGGCCGGCAAGGTCGGCTGGATCACGCCGGCCAACGCCTCGGGCGGCCGCACCCAGGGTGTCGGCGTGCGTTTCCCGGGCGACGAAAAGACGCGCACCCTGAAGCTGAAGATCGAAGAAGTGCTCGGCACCTCGATCTCGTCGGCCAAACCGACCCAGACCATCTGAGCTGCTGCCGCAGGCACCCGTGCCCGGCTTGCCCTCCAGCCTTCACTCATGTACGTCGATTCCCACTGCCATCTGAGTTTTCCCGATCTCGCCGCGCGCATCGCCGAGATTCGCGCCGACATGGCCGCAGCACAGGTCGACCGCGCGCTGTGCATCTGCACCACGCTCGAAGAGTTCGGCGCAGTGCACGCGCTCGCGACCGACTTCGACAACTTCTGGTGTAGCGCCGGTGTGCACCCCGACAACGAAGGCGTCACCGAGCCGACGCTCGAGACCCTGCTCGCGCTGGCGACGCTGCCGCGCGTGGTGGCAATCGGCGAGACCGGTCTCGACTACTACCGCCTGAACGGCCGCAGCGTGGCCGAGATGGAATGGCAACGCGAGCGTTTTCGGGTGCACATCCGCGCCGGCAGGGCGAGCGGCCTGCCGCTGGTCGTGCACACGCGCAGTGCCTCGGCCGACACGCTGGCGATCCTGAAGGAAGAGGGCGCTGAAGCGGCTGGTGGAGTTTTCCACTGCTTCACCGAAACCGACGCGGTGGCGCGCGCCGCGCTCGACCTCGGGTTCTACATCTCGTTCTCCGGGATTCTGACCTTCAAGACTGCGGCCGACCTGCGCGATATCGCGCGCTTCGTGCCACTCGACCGCTGCCTGATCGAAACCGACAGCCCGTACCTCGCGCCGGTTCCCTATCGCGGCAAGACCAACAGCCCGGCCTACGTGCCCTTCGTGGCGCGCCAGATCGCCGAATTGAAGGGCGTTCCGGTTGAGACGGTCGCCGCCGCCACGAGCGCCAACTTCGAGCGCCTGTTCAAGCGAACGTGCACGCCAAAGGGCTAGGAAACAACATGAGAAAGTACTTCAAGTTCGTTCTGTATAGCTTTATGGCTATTGGAGTTTCATCCTTTGCAGGATCGTTCGAGGACTTTTTCATCGCGATTCGGAATGACAACGCCAGCACCGTGGGCAGCCTGCTTCAACGCGGCTTCGACCCCAACACGCGCGATGAAAGAGGCCAGACCGGACTCGTGATGGCGCTGCAGGAAGGCTCGCTCAAGGCGGCCGAGATGCTGCTCTCGCACCCAGAGATTCAGATCGATGCACTCAACCAGGCCGGTGAGTCGGCCTTGATGATGGCCGCGCTGAAAGGCGAAATCGCCGGCGCCCGCACCTTGTGCAGCGCGGTGCCAAGGTCAATCAACCCGGCTGGTCGGCCTTGCACTACGCTGCCAGCGGCACCGAAGCGCCGCTCGTGAGCTTGCTGCTGGAGAAGGGCGCCGACGTGAACGCCGCGTCGCCCAACGGCAGCACACCGCTGATGATGGCGGCGCAATACGGCAGCGAAGACAGCGTGAAGCTGCTGCTCGCGGCGGGTGCCGACCCGAAGCGGCGCAATCAGCGTGACCTGAAAGCGTCAGACTTCGCGCGGCTGGCAGGTCGTGAAACTCTGGCAGAGTCGCTCGCCAAGCTCGAGCGCTGAGCACTACTTCACGCGGCGCGGGGGGAAGCGGCGCTCTTGTCAGAATTTGCCTGACAAGCTCATTGGCGCGGCACTGACTGGTGCGATTTGGGCCGAGCCCTAAAGTGGGCCGGGTCGAATACCGCCATGAATGGGAGTCAAGACATGACACACGCGCAGATCGCCTCGAACCCCTTCGCCTTGATGATGAACCCCGAAGCCGTCTTCGCAGCCATTGAAAAATCGGAGCGACTGGCCCTGCTGACCAGCCAGATCTGTCGCCCGCTCGACAAGCCGATGGTCTCGCGCCCTGACGCGGCCGACACATCGAGCGCGGAAGATGACGTCGACGCCTGGCTGGCTGCTCAAGCCTCGCGCCTCGGCGACTGCTGATTCGCTTATGCGCCCGCCAATCAGGCGAGCGCTGAAGCCAGCAACGCGTTGAGCGTGGCGCTCGGCCGCATCACGGCCTCGCACTTCGCGCGGTCGACCAGGTAGTAGCCGCCGATGTCGGCCGGCTTGCCCTGAACCTGCGAGAGTTCCTGAATGATCTTCTGCTCGTTCCCGGCCAGCGCCTCGGCCAGCGGAGCGAAATGCTTCTGCAGCGCCGCATCGTCGGTCTGCACCGCCAACTCCTGAGCCCAGTACATGGCCAGGTAATACTGGCTGCCACGGTTGTCGAGTTGACCGGTCTTGGGTGACGGGTTCTTGTTGTTGTCGAGCAGTTTGCCGGTGGCGGCGTCGAGTGTCTTGGCGAGGATCTTGGCCTGTGCATTGCCGGTCTTGAGCCCCAGGTCTTCGAGCGAAACGGCCAGCGCCAGG
>JAYVTD010000115.1:0-3557 GCA_043774765.1 Rhizobacter sp.
ACGCGAGACAGCCATGAGAACCTGCAACTACACCCTTTCTCCCACCCGCATCAACAACGCGAAGCCGCAGAAGAAGCTTTACAAGCTGAGCGACGGCGGCGGCCTGTTCGTCGAGGTCAGTCCTGCTGGGCAAAAGACCTGGCGATTTCAATACCGGTGCGGCGGAAGTCGCCGCGACGTCAAGATCAGAAGGTATCCCGAACTGGGCGTCGCGGATGCGCGTGATCGCCACTTCGAGATGCGCGCGCTGCTGGAGCGGGGCATCAACCCAGCTGACGCGCGCCGCCAGGAACTGACCGAGCGGAAACTGCGAGTCGCAGGCGTAGTGGCGCCGGCCGATGCGTTCGAGGCGTTCTCCAAGCGCTGGGTACGTGAACGGCTGATGACCAGATCCGACACCTACCGAAAGCAAGTCGAGTCGCGTCTTGAGTGTCCTGGCCGCTGCGTATACAAAAAGCTGCGTTAAGCGATTGATTTCGCATAAGCCCTGAGCTCAGCGTCGCTTGCCACGTACGGACACTTGCCGTACATTCGACGCAGGGAGCCAATCGTGACCAACCAAGACACCCCCGACACCACCCGCGACGCCCGGCTCGAAGCCCGAGTGTCCGCGGCGCAGAAAGGCCTGCTCCAACAGGCGGCAGCGCTGTCCGGCCGCACGCTCAGCGAGTTTGTCGTTGCCAGCGCGCAGGACGCCGCGCGCCGGGTGATCGCCGAACACGAGTCCATCCGCCTGTCGCGCGAAGAGCAACTGGCCTTCGTGCAAGCCCTGCTGAACCCGCCGGAGCCGAACGCGCGCCTCAAGCGCGCAGCCAAGGCCTACCGCCAACGCACCGGCGCGTAGCCGGTGGCATTGACTGGCATCACTGTCGAGCCCCTGGGTCGACAGCACAACCGAACGGCCTTCCACTGCGGCGCGGAAGCGCTCGACCGCTACCTCAAGCAGCAGGCCAGGCAAGACGCAGACAAGCGCGTGGCGGCGCCCTTCGTCGCCGTCCGGCCGCCCGACACAGTCGTCCTCGGCTACTACACGCTGTCGGCCTCGGTGCTGGCGCTCACAGAGCTGCCGGAGGAATTGGCCCGCAAGCTGCCCCGCTATCCGCAGCTTCCCATCACCCTGTTGGGCCGGCTGGCCGTCGATCAGTCCGCCAAGGGGCAGGGGCTCGGGGAACACCTGCTCCTCGATGCCCTGCACCGCAGCCTTGCCCACGCCGACCAGATTGCCGCAATGGCGGTGGTGGTCGATGCCAAGGACGAGAACGCCGCCGCGTTCTACCGACACTACGGATTCATCCCCCTGCAGACCCAGCCGAGCCGCTTGTTCGTGCCGATGCTCTCGATCGCGCAGTTGCTGGGTTAGCCTGCCTGATCTCATGACGAACATCCAACAACTAGAAAACGAACTCTGGGAGGCGGCCGACCAGCTGCGCGCCAACTCCAAGCTGACCGCTGCCGAGTACGCCATGCCGGTGCTGGGCCTGATCTTCCTGCGCCATGCCGACAACCGCTTCAAGGCCTTCCTGCCCGAGATCGAGGCCGACATCCCGGCCAAGGTGCCTGCCAAGCAGCGCGAGGAACTGATCAAGCTCGGCTTCCAGGGCAAGGCGGCGATCTACCTGCCCGAGCAGGCGCGCTTCGACCGCATCGCCAGCCTTCCCGAAGGCGCCAAGATCGGCGAAATCATCGACGGCGCAATGGACCGCATCGAGGCTGACTACGAGGTGCTGGCCGGTGCGCTGCCGCGCGGCTATGCCGCCTTCGAGCCCGAACTGCTGGCCGGGCTGGTGAAAATCTTCGACCGCCCCGCCATCCGCGCGGCCACCGGCGACGTGTTCGGCCGCATCTACGAATACTTCCTGAACAAGTTCGCGATGACCGGTGCGCAGGAAGGTGGCGAGTTCTTCACTCCGCCGTCGCTGGTGCGAACCATCGTCAACTTCATCGAGCCCGACCACGGCCTGGTGTTCGACCCGGCCTGCGGCTCGGCGGGCATGTTCGTGCAGACGGGCCACTTCATCGCCCACGTGCGCCAAGGCGCCGCCAACGACGCCGTCACCTTCCACGGGCAGGAGAAAAGCGACACCAACACCAAACTCGCGCGAATGAACCTAGTGGTGCACGGGCTGGACGCGTCCAACATCGTGCAGGGCAACACCTTCTACGACCAGGCCGAGCACCTGGTGGGCCGCTGCGACTTTGTGATGGCCAACCCGCCGTTCAACGTGGACGGCGTGGACACCAAGAAGGCGGCTTCCCAGGCGGGCGAGGGCCTGCGACTGCCCTTCGGCCTGCCGGGCACGAATGCCAAGACGGGTGCCATCTCCAACGCCAACAGCCTGTGGATCCAGTACTTCTACAGCTACCTGAACGACACAGGCCGGGCCGGCTTCGTGATGGCGTCCAGCGCGTCCGACGCGGGAAACAAGGACCGCGACATTCGCGAGCAGCTGGTGAAGAGTGGCCACGTGGACGTGATGGTGGCCATCGGCACCAAGTTTTTCTACACGCGCAGCCTGCCCTGCACGCTGTGGTTTTTCGACAAGGGCAAGCCCGAGGACCTGCAAGACCAGGTGCTGATGATCGACGCGCGCAGCGTTTACCACGTGGTGTCGGCGCGCTCCCATGTGTTCACCGGCGAGCAACTGGCGAACCTCACCGCCATCACCTGGCTGTACCGCGGGCAGACGGAGAAGTTCGTCGCGCTGGTCGGCCGGTACCACAGGCAGGCGGACGAGTGGCTCGCCGAGCTGCCAGCGCGCATCGACGCTGACAGCGCCGCGGTCGCGGCGCTGCTGAAGACACTGCAGGCCTTTGCCAAAGGCGCGACGCTGGCCGAACTGAACGAGGGTCTGGACGAGGCGGCGCACATCGCGCCGGCGGTGTTAGAGGCCTACAGGGCCGAGCTGACACAGATGATGGCGGCGACCGAGGTGTCAACAGTCATTGCCGACACGCTGAAGGCTTGCAAACGGGCGCGTGCAGCGATCGCTGGTGCCGACCCGACCAGCCACGCGAGCCAGGTCAAGCTGCAAGCGGTGCTGGACCCGCTGGCAGCGCCGCTCAAGGCGCTGGCCAAGGCGCTGGAAGCGCGCCACAAGCAGGCGCTGCAATTGCTGGATCGGGCCGAAAAGACCCTGCGTGCCCGCAGCAGCCAGGCCTGGGACGGCAAGGCGGCCCGCGAGGCACGGCGTGCCCTACTTGCGGCCGACGCGAAGAAGAACGAGCCCGCCACGGTGCGCGACGAGGTGCTGGAGGCCTTGAAGCGGGCTGTGTACTTCATTCACCAGGTTCACTGGCTGCACAGCCGCTTTCTGGACGGCGTGTACGACGACGTGCCGGGGCTGTGCAAGGCGGTGACGGTGGACGACATCGAGGCCAACGACTGGTCGCTGACGCCGGGGCGCTATGTGGGTGCGGCGGCGGGCGGGATCGAAGATGACGAGCAGGAGTTTGCCGAGAAGCTGCGGGAGATCCACGACGAGCTGGCGGAATCAAACGAGAGGGCCGTTGACCTGGCGGAGCGGATTGCGCAGAACCTGGAAGGGTTGCTTGCATGA
>JAYVTD010000116.1:0-2484 GCA_043774765.1 Rhizobacter sp.
CAGCTCAGTGCCAACGTGCTCTACGCCGCGCTCGAACCTTTCGAGGCCGACAACCGCAGCCGCATGTATTACAAGGTCACCGGGTTCAAGGGCGAAGCCGTGTCGGGCTTCGCCGACCTGCCGGCGTGGCGTGGCACGCTGCCCACGAAGGCGGCCTACGCCGCACTGGTCGACTTCTACAACGACGCGTACCGCGGCGAGCCGGTACGGGTGGCCGTGCTGCTGCAGCCGGTGGCCGGGCCCGAGGGGCGCGGCATGGCGACGATCCAGGTCGCAGAGACGCTGGAGCTGCGCCAGACGCTGGCGCGCCAGATCCTGCTTGACACGCTGTGGCGCCAGGCCGCACTGGTGGCGGTGATCGCGCTCGTGGTCGTGGTGGTCGTGCAGCGTGCCACGAAGCCCGTGCGTGACCTGAGCGCGCAGTTGAACGAGCGCAGCGCAAACGACCTCGCGCCGATCGCCCACACCGACGCGCCGAGCGAGCTGCTGCCACTGCTGCAGGCCACCAACGCGGTGATGGCGCGGCTCGGCCACCTGCTCGAACACCAGAAACGTTTCGTGCGCGACACCTCGCACCAGCTGCGCACGCCGCTGGCGGTGCTGAAGACGCAGGTGCAATCGGCCCAGCGCGGCGATCTGGAACCGGCCCAGGCCCTGACCGAGATCGGCCACACCGTGGCGCGCGCCACCGAACTCGCGAACCAGATGCTGGCGCTTGCCAAGGTGGAACAGTTGCGGCAGCAAGGCGACGCGCCGGTCATCGACTGGGCCACGATCACGCGCGCCGTGGCGCTCGATCTGGCGCCGCTGATCGCCGAACGCCAGCTCGACTTTTCGCTCGACGCCAGCGCGGCGCCGGTGCGCGCGCACGAGTGGGCCCTGCGCGAGCTGACGCGCAACCTGCTGCACAACGCGCTCAAATTCACCCCCGACGAATCGCGCCTCGCTCTGCGGGTCGAGCGCTTGGCCAACCAGGCCGTGCTGACCGTCGCCGACAGCGGCCCCGGCATCTCGGTCGCCCAGCGCCAGCACCTGTTCCAGCCTTTCACCGCCGGCCTCGGCGCCGACAGCCCGCAGCGCGGTTCGGGGCTGGGCCTGGCGATCTGCAACGAGATCGTGGCGACACTCGGCGGCAGCATCACACTCGATAATCGCGATGCCGGCACCACTCCGCCGGGGCTCGACGCCACGG
The DNA here is from genome assembly GCA_043774765.1 of Rhizobacter sp. Taxonomy (GTDB): domain Bacteria; phylum Pseudomonadota; class Gammaproteobacteria; order Burkholderiales; family Burkholderiaceae_C; genus LMDS01. Next base: position 1,193 of record JAYVTD010000116.1, read on the forward strand.
TGCGTTTGCCACTGGCCGACAATCAAATCTAAATGACAGAAAAGTTCTCAACAACCGAGCGCGTTCGGCTCGACAAGTGGCTCTGGGTTGCGCGCTTCTTCAAGACCCGTGGCCTCTCGGCCGACGAGATCGACAAAGGCCGGGTCGAGGTCAACGGCCAGGCCGCCAAGGCTTCGCGCGAGCTGCGCCCCGGCGACAAGGTCGAGTTGCGCCAGGGGCCGGTTACGCGCACGCTGATCGTCAAGGGCTTGAGCCTGCAGCGCGGGCCGGCGTCGGTGGCACAGGCGCTCTTTGAGGAAACGCCGGAGAGCATCGCCTTGCGCGAAAAAGCAGCTCAAGAGCGCCGTTCCGGCGCGGAGCCGGCTTTGGCGTTGGAACAGGGCCGCCCGACCAAACGCGACCGGCGCCAGCTGGCTGACTGGAACCGCTGGAGCGCGTCGAGCGAACCGGAGTGACAGCTTCCCCGACAGATTTGTTCGCGGCCGCCGCCGATTGAATGCAATCCCCTCTTGAAACTGTGGGCTAGTACCCCACGTTCAGGGCTGAAGAACTGAGCCCGACCCATGAACAACAACGAAACCACCCCATCTGCGCCCGAGCCAGCAGGCACCGCAGCGTCGGCACAAGAGGCAGCAGCAACCCTGAACGCCGAGTTCCGGCTGCAAGAGCTCGAAGCCAAGCACGCCGAAGTGTCCGATGCCTTCCTGCGCGCCAAGGCCGAGGCCGAAAACATCCGCCGCCGCGCCGAAGACGAAATGACCAAGGCGCGCAAGTACGCGGTCGAGAGCTTTGCCGACAGCTTGCTGCCGGTGAAAGACAGCCTGGAGGCCGCGATCCTGCTCCCCGGCGCCACGCCAGAGCAGTTGCTCGAAGGTGTGCACGCGACACTGCGCCAGCTGGTCTCGGCGCTCGAACGCAACAAGGTGCTCGAGATCAACCCGGGCGCCGGCGCCAAATTCGACCCGCACCAGCACCAGGCCATCAGCGTCGTGCCGGCAGCTCAAGAGCCGAACACCGTGGTTGCGGTATTGCAAAAAGGCTATTCGATCGCCGACCGGGTATTGCGCCCGGCGCTGGTCACTGTGGCGGCGTCTTCCTGAGACTCAACAGTCCACAGAAAAGACTTGAAAGCCCACAGCTTATCCACACGTTAAGAACAATCTTTTCCAGCTCTCAGGAGACTCAATCATGGCAAAAATCATCGGCATCGACCTCGGCACGACCAACTCGTGCGTCTCGATCATGGAAGGCAACACCACCAAGGTGATCGAGAACAGCGAAGGCGCGCGCAC
>JAYVTD010000117.1:0-6277 GCA_043774765.1 Rhizobacter sp.
CGAGATTTCATGCGCCTTGCAGCCCGATCGCTCTCGCCGGGAACCAGCCCTCGCGCCCAACCAGTTGATTTTGTTCAACTTTTAACCGGACAGTAGTGAACTTGCATCTGCCAGGAGTTCATCTGGCAGAACCCGGCGAAGCTACGCGCGCTTGATGTGCAGTTCCTCACCGTATCGATCTTCAAGGACCATAGAGGGCGAACGGCTCACGAAGTGCACGGGCAGTTGTCCGTCTTACGTGAAAGCCTCGGCTTCGCGCAGTTTTCCGCCATGGACAACTCGCTGCGTCTGCCGAAATCTTCGGGGCTCGCCCTCGGCGTTCTTCGTATTGAAGACCAATTCGGATCGGCCGGACTATGGATTGCGCGCGAGGAGAGCGGAACGCTGTGGCTTATAAAGGAGCGCGGCAATGCGCTCCTCCGGAATGGCTCCTACGTGCAGATCATCAAGACTATCGACGGGCGGATTTGCCTTCGCTTCCCGTTGAATTGACAGCCTTGCCGCCTAGTACGAGACCTTGAAAGTCGGGCTGTCTCTCCTCGTGGGGGTGTGCGGGCCGGCTTTGGGCGGCACGGCGCTCGACCCGTTCGCCGCCGCCCCGCCTGCTGTCGACGTCAGCCGTCGGTCGAGATCGCCTCGATGCAGTGGTAGGGCACCCGCAACTGCCCGTCGGCGCCCGGCACGGCCTCGATGTGAATGATCGGCGCCGCCGACTGCACCGAACCGAAGATCGTCGCGAAGGCCACGTCGGCGGCGTCGCGCCCGGTGCCGAAGCGCACGAAGCCCATCGGGATCGCGGTGCCCGACGGGTCGAACATGTACCAGCGGTCGCCGAGGTAGACCTCCACATAGGCGTGGAAGTCGGTCGGCCCGAGCACGGGGTTGGCACCGTAGTCGATGCCGGTCGCAAAACGGGCCGGAATGTTGATGGCGCGGCACAGCGCGATCATCAGGTGCGCAAAGTCGCGGCACACGCCGGTCTGCTCCAGCAGCGTGTCGAGTGCCGAGGTCTGCGAGTTCGAGGTGTTCGACGAGAACAGCGTGCGCTCCAGCACCCAGTCGCGAATGCCCTGCACCCGGCTGTAGCCCTGCCAGCGCTGGCCGAACTCGCGGGTGGCGAACTTGTGCAGCCTGTCCGACTGGCAATAACGGCTCGGGTAGATGTAGCCCAGCACGTGCGCCGGCACCCGCGCCACCGGCACCTCGGCCACGTCGGCCGGCAGCGCGAAGTGGTGGTCGATGTCGACCGTGGTCTCGTAGCGCACGCTCAAGGGCCCGGGCATCGCCGTCAGCCGCAGGTAGCGGTTGCCGGTGGCCGGGTCGGTCTCGAGCATCGAGGGCACGTTCTGGTTGATCGTGAGCGCGTCGTGCAATACCCGCTGGCGCGCGGTGTGGGCGGCGTGGATGTTGAAGACGAAGTCGCAACCCGGGCCGTAGACCTCATAGTCGAGCTGGAGTGAAAGCTGGAGTCTGACCATGGCGAGCCACCTTCGGGTGAGCGGGCGGCGTGGTGGCGGCCCGAGTCGCTTGCCGACCAGCATTCAACGGGAACTCCGTGCTTGATGCAACAGTAACACCTGCGACCGCGCCCCGGTCGAGTCACGCCGCCGACACGGCGCCGCCACACCGAGGTCACAGGCCGCAAGCACGATACGAGCCCATGGACCGCGACACCGCTTTCGTGAACGCCTGGGCCCGATCCGCCGCTGGGCAGGATCGTGACGACGACATGGGCGCCGCCGCGCGCCGCTACCGCACGCTGTGGATTTCCGACCTGCACCTGGGCACGCCGGGTTGCCAGGCCGAAGCGCTGCTCGGTTTCCTGAAACACACCGAGTGCGACACGCTGTACCTGGTGGGGGACATCGTCGACGGCTGGCAGCTGCGGCGCCAGTGGTACTGGCCTCAGGCCCACAACGACGTGGTGCAGAAGCTGCTGCGCAAGGCGCGCAAGGGCACACGCGTGATCTTCATTCCCGGCAACCACGACGAGTTCGCGCGCCGTTACGTGGGCCACGACTTCGGCGGCATCGAGGTCGCCGAAGACTGGATTCATGAAACCGCCGACGGCCGCAAGCTGTGGGTCACGCACGGCGACCTGTTCGACGGGGTGATCCAGTGCGCCAAGTGGCTCGCGCACGTCGGCGACTCGCTCTACGAATTCACGCTGCGCCTAAACCGGCACCTGAATTCGCTGCGTGCCCGAATGGGCCTGCCGTACTGGTCGATGTCGAAATACCTGAAGCTCAAGGTCAAGCGCGCGGTGAGCTACGTGGGCGACTTCGAGACCGCGCTGGCACGCGAAGCCCGCAAGCGCGGTGTGCACGGCGTGGTCTGCGGCCACATCCACCACGCCGAGTTGCGCGAGATCGACGGCATTCTCTACGCCAACGACGGCGATTGGGTCGAGAGCCTGACGGCGTTGGCCGAGCACGCCGACGGCCGGCTCGAGATCATCGACGGCAGCATCCACGCCAGGGCCAAGCGCAGCGGTGTTCGCGTGCCGGCTCTGCACGCCGGAGCCGTCGCCGCTTGAAGGTCGAGAACGTCAGCGGCGCCGGCCGCCAGTTCGTGAAACCCCTGGTTCCGAACCGTGACGAGGGTTTGAGCCCTGTCACGAACTTGTCGCAAAACCTTCATAAACTCGAAGAATGAACGATGTTGCCGTTTCCACCGCGCTGAAGATGCCGGCGCTCCTGAACCGCGAGCGCGCGATTCTGGAGTTCAACCGGCGTGTGCTCGCGCAGGCGCGGCGCCCCGACGTGCCCTTGCTCGAGCGCCTGCGCTACGTCTGCATCGTTTCGTCGAACATGGACGAGTTCTTCGAGGTTCGTTTTGCCGACTACCTTGAAGCGGCGCGCCGCCCCGGCGCCGGCGTGTCGAGCCGCGATCTCGCTTCGGTGGCGGCCGACGCGCACGCGTTGATCGACGATCAGTACGCTGTTTTCAACGACGACGTGGCGCCCAAGCTCAAGAGCGAAGGCATCGTGATCCTGAACCATGCCGACCGTGACGACGCCCAGCGGCGCTGGGTCGCCAACTTCTTCGAGCGCGAGGTCCGGCCGCTGCTGGTGCCGGTGGGGCTCGACCCGTCGCACCCGTTTCCGCAGGTGGCGAACAAGTCCTTGAATTTCATCGCCCGCCTCAGTGGCAAAGACGCGTTCGGTCGTGTCAACAGCATCGCCATCGTGAAGGTGCCGCGCGTGCTGCCGCGTGTGATCAAGCTGCCCGAGCGTTTGAGCGCCGGTGGCCAGGCCTTCGTGCTGCTGACGAGCGTGATCCGCGCGCACCTGGGCGAGCTGTTCCCGGGGCGCGAGGTCGAGGCGTTTTCGCAGTTCCGGATCACGCGCGATTCCGATCTCGACGTCGACCAGGACGATGTCGTCAACCTGCGCCAGGCGCTGCGCTCGGGGCTGACGACGCGCCACTTCGGCCGCGCGATCCGGCTCGAAGTGGTCAACACCTGCCCGGCCGAACTCGCCGAGTTCCTGCTCACGCAGTTCGGGCTGCCGCAGGCGGCGCTCTACCGCGTCAACGGCCCGGTGAACCTGGTGCGCCTGAACCAGCTGATCGACCAGACCGACGCGCCGGCGCTGCGCTTCCCGCCCTTCGAGCCGGCCTGGCCGCAAGAGACGCTGCCACGCCAGCAGTCGATGTTCGACCGGCTGCGCGAAGGTGACGTGCTGCTGCATCAACCTTTCGAGTCGTTCGAGCCGGTCGTGCAGTTCCTGCGCGAAGCGGTCTACGACCCTTCGGTGCTGGCGATCAAGCAGACCATCTACCGCACTGGCAGCGAGTCGCCGCTGATGGACCTGCTGATCGAAGGCGCGCGCCGCGGCAAGGAAGTGATGGTCGTGGTGGAGCTGAAAGCGCGCTTCGACGAAGAGGCCAACATCAACTGGGCCGAGCGGCTCGAAGCCGTGGGCGTGCAGGTTCTGTACGGCATCGTCGGGCTGAAGACGCATGCCAAGCTGCTGCTGATCACGCGGCGCGAAGGTGGCAAGATGAAACGCTACGCCCACATGTCGACCGGCAACTACAACCCGAAGACGGCGCGGCTCTACACCGACCTCGGCTACTTCACGGCCGAGAGCGACCTCACGTCGGATGCCGACGCCGTGTTCCAGCAGCTCGCGAGCCTGGGCCGCACCAAGCCGCTGCGCGCCTTGCTGCAGGCGCCGTTCACGCTGCACAAGCAGATGCTCGAGCACATCGCGAAGGTGAAGACGGCGGCGCAGGGCGGCCTGCCGGCGCGCATCGTCGTGAAGGTCAACGCACTCACCGACCCGCCGCTGATGCACGCTCTGGTGCAGGCGGCGCAGGCCGGCGCCGACGTCGACCTGATCGTGCGCGGCGCCTGCATGCTGCCGCCGGGCATTCCGGGCGTGACCGACCGCATCCGCGTGCGCTCGGTCGTCGGCCGCTTTCTCGAACACACGCGGGTCGCGTACTTCCGTTTCGGCAACACCGACGCCGACGAAGCGCTGTACCTGTCGAGTGCCGACTGGATGAGCCGCAACATGTTCGGCCGCATCGAAGTGGCCTGGCCGGTGCGCGACGCGAAGCTGCGCCAGCGTGTGATCGACGAATGCCTCGTGCCCTACCTGCACGACCGGCAGGACGCCTGGATGCTGCTGCCCGACGGCCACTACGAGCGCATCGGCAGCAGCGGCCCGAGCGCGCAGCAGGCGCTGGCCGAGCGCTACGCCACCCCCGTGTGATGGACCTGATCCTCTGGCGCCACGCCGAAGCCTCCGAGCTGCACGAAGGCCGCGACGACCTGGAGCGCGCGCTCACCGCCAAAGGCGAGCGCCAGGCGCACCGCATGGCCGAGTGGCTGAACCAGCGGATCGCACACTCGACGCGCATTCTCGTGAGCCCGGCCATGCGCTGCCAGCAGACCGCGAAGGCGCTCGGCAAGAAGTTCAAGACCCTTCCCGAACTCGCACCCGACAGCAACGGCGAAGCGCTGCTGAAGGCCGCGCGCTGGCCCGACGCGAGCGAGCCGGTGTTGATCGTCGGCCACCAGCCGGTGCTCGGGCTGGTCGCGTCCTATTTGCTGACCGACACGCCGCAGCCGTGGACGATCAAGAAGGGGGCCGTGTGGTGGATCCGCGGCCGCAACCGAGAAGACACGGCGCAGGTGATCTTGCAGGCGGTGCAGGCGCCGGATTGTTTGTAGCCAGCGGCGTGCCGAGTTGATCAGCCAGAGCGGTCTTGATCCCGCCGTGCCAGTGCCGGCCACATCCTGCGCATCACGCCGTCCTTCAGTGCGAGGTGGTGCCACAGCGCTGCGCTTGCGTGCAAGCCCGCGACTGTCAGCAGCGTGTTCGCGACGAGCCCGTGCAGGTCAACCACTTCCTCCCGGAGCACCGCATCGGCGAAACCCGGGTGTGGCACGGTGAACAGATAAAACAAGGTGTCGCCGCGGACCCAGACGCACGCCATGCCGATCAAGACCGCCACCATCAGAAGTGAATAGAGCAGGTAGTGGGTGCCGATCGCCACCCTTCCGGTCCACCCAGGATCGGCGGCAGGCAGCCGCGCGCCGCCGCGCGCTCGCCAGGTGAGTCGCAGCGCGAGAATCAGGGCCAGGCAGACCCCCGCGCTGATGTGCAGGCTGCGAACCGTGATTCGCGGCACGCCCTTCGGAAAGTAGTCGATCGACTGCCCGGCCAGCCAGAGCGCAACGATCAGCGCGGCGCTCAGCCAATGCAGCACGATCGTGCGGCGGTCATAGTTTGCGGTCGAAGGTGGGGTCTGCTGCAATGCGCTCATGGAGCAAGAATAGCGGCTGGGGCCGCAGGAAAGTTAAGGGCTCGTGAAGACCGCCCCCGGGCCGATGTGTCGCGTTCCCGATTCGGTGTTGGAACGCTCCGCCAGCGCATCAATCTGCGCATGTCGTCAATTGCCCGTCTCGCCGAATGACCCTCTACTGGCCCGACAAGGACTGCAGGTAGCCGGCCACGTCGTCGATGTTCTGGCGTGACAGGTCGTGGGCCACCGTCTTCATGATGCTGCCTTCCGGCCGTTCGTCCGTGCGCTGGAACACTACGAGCTGCTTGACCAGATAGTCGGCATGCTGGCCGGCGATGCGCGGGAATGGCTCGTTGCCACGCCCCTCGGCGCCATGGCAGCCTGAACAAGCCGGCACGCCCTTGTCGGCGACCCCTGTCTGGAATACGGCTTTCCCGGCCTTGAAGCGGTCAGGGTCGCCCTCCACGGTTTGGCGGCCCGGCACCTGCCCGGCGTAATAGGCGGCCAGGCCGTCGATCTG
>JAYVTD010000118.1:0-2150 GCA_043774765.1 Rhizobacter sp.
AGCAAGCCGTCGGCATCAACCTGGAAACTCACACGCACGCGCGCCGCGCCCGCCACCATCGGCGGAATGCCACGCAGCTCGAAACGCGCCAGCGAGCGGCAGTCGCTCACGACCTCACGCTCGCCTTGAACGACGTGAATCGCAATCGCTGTCTGGCCGTCTTTGAAAGTCGTGAAGTCCTGCGCGCGTGCGGTCGGGATCGTGCTGTTGCGCGGGATGATGCGTTCGACGAGGCCGCCCATCGTCTCCAGCCCGAGCGAAAGCGCGATCACGTCGAGCAGCAGCAATTCATCAGCACCGGCGTTGCCGGCCAGTGCGTTGGCCTGGATCGCGGCACCGAGCGCCACCACTTCATCAGGGTTCAGGTTCGTCAGCGGCGTCTGGCCAAAAAATTCGCCGACTGCGGCCTGCACCATCGGCATGCGGGTCGAGCCGCCGACCATCACGATGCCTTTCACGTCGGCCTTGTCGGTCTTCGCGTCGCGCAGCACCTTGCGCACACTGGCGAGCGTGCGCACGACGAGCGGCTGCGACATCGCCACAAACTGTTCGCGCGTGACACGCTGTGAGAGTTCGCCACCATTCAGCGGGCAGGCCAGCGTGGCGTGGTCGGCGGCCGATAGTTTTTCTTTTGCGGCGCGCGCGGCGACGAGCACGGCGCGTTTGTCTTGCGGTGTGCTCGCGTTCATGCCTGACGACTCGAGCGCCCAGCCGGCGAGCAGCGCGTCGAAATCATCGCCACCTAGCGCCGAATCGCCGCCGGTCGCAACCACTTCGAACACGCCCTTTTCCAGCCGCAGGAGCGAAATGTCGAAAGTGCCACCGCCCAGGTCGTAGACTGCGTACAGGCCTTCGGACCCGTTCTCAAGGCCGTAGGCGATCGCAGCGGCTGTGGGCTCGCTGATCAGGCGCAACACGTTCAGGCCTGCGAGCTTCGCCGCGTCTTTGGTGGCCTGGCGCTGCGCGTCGTCGAAATACGCGGGCACGGTGACGACCGCGCCGAACACGTCGTCGTCGAAGGTGTCTTCAGCGCGGAACCTCAGGGTCGCGAGAATCTCCGCCGAGACTTCGACCGGCGACTTCACGCCGTCGACCGTATTGATCTGCACCATGCCCGGAGCGTCGATGAAGTCGTAGGGCAGCTTGTCGCGGCCTTCGATGTCGTCGATGCCGCGGCCCATGAAACGCTTGACCGAGACGATGGTGTTGCGCGGGTCGGTCGCGGCCTCGGCGAGCGCGGCCGCGCCGATCTGGCGCCTGCCTTCGGGCAGGTAACGCACAGCAGACGGCAGGATCACGCGGCCCGCGCCATCGGGCAGGCATTCGGCCACGCCACTCCGCACCGCGGCGACGAGCGAGTGTGTGGTGCCGAGGTCGATGCCGACCGCGATGCGGCGCTGGTGCGGGTCGGGTGCACCGCCGGGTTCTGAAATCTGGAGAAGGGCCATGGCGCTATTGTCCCAGCGCTTCGAGGCGCTGATCGATGTCGTGCGCAAAGCGCTCGCTGAACATGAGGGCTCTGACCTGCTGCGCCGCGGCAGCGTGGTCGTGTGCGGTGTCGAGTGTTTGTTCAAGCCGCAGCAAAGCGCCGCGGCGATGCTGGCTCAGCTCGGCGTGAAGCGCTTCCACGGCAGCCACGGTGCGCGCATCGTCGAGCGCCTCGCGCCATTCCATCTGCTGCATCAGAAAACTCTTCGGCATCGACGTGTTGTTCTCGGCTTCGATCGCCGCGCCGTTCAGTTCGCACAGGTAGGCCGCGCGCTTCAGCGGATCTTTGAGGCGCTGATAGGCCTCGTTGACACGCACTGCCCACTGCATCGCGACACGCTGGGCGGCAGCACCCTGCGCCGCGAACTTGTCGGGATGCACCTCGGTCTGCAGGGCGCGCCAGCGCGCATCGAGCGCGGCCGGGTCGAGCGCAAATCGCCGGTCGATGCCGAACAGTTCGAAGTCGTCGCTGTCGAGTTTCATGAACAAAAAAATGCGCGACCGTGGCCGCGCGCGTTGCCTCAGTGGAGAAGCGTCGTCAAACGCGGAACGACTCTCCGCAACCGCAGCGGTCTTTCTCGCGCGGGTTGTGGAACTTGAAGCCTTCGTTCAGGCCTTCGCGCACGAAGTCGAGTTCGGTGCCGTCGATGTAGGGCAGGCTT
>JAYVTD010000119.1:0-18928 GCA_043774765.1 Rhizobacter sp.
GCGGGTGGTGCCTTCGCCGCCGTCTCCGGCGTATCGTCCTCGCGGCTCCAGCTGGCCTGCGCCTGCCGCTTGAGGGCCTCGTCGCGCTCCTGAGCGAACAGCTCTTCGAGCTGCTGACGCGCCTGTTTGGCCACTGCGATCAGCTTGGCTTCGTCCTTCAGGTGCGGTGCCGTCTTGGCGAGCTGCTCGACGTTGTGGCGCCGGAACCGCATCGCCAGCGTGCGCGCCTGGTGGCGTTCCCAGCCGAGCTGTTCGAGCACGCTGCGTGCGCTCATCAGCACTGAATCGAGCGTTTCGCGTTCGATCAGCGTCACGCCCAGGTCGAGCAGCTCGAAGTAGTGGCGCACGTTGCGCGCGCGCCACTATGGTCAGGTTCGGAAAGTTCTCGCGCACCATCTTCGCGGCCTCCACGCTGCGCTCCACGTCGTCGATCGCCAGCACCAGCACCCGGGCCTTCGCGGCACCGGCGGTGCGCATCAGGTCGAGCCGGGTCGCGTCGCCGTAGAACACGCGCCAGCCGAACTTGCGCATGCTCTCGATCTGGTCGGCGTCGTGGTCGAGCACCGTCGGCTGAATGCCGTTGGCGTACAGCATGCGGCCCACCACCTGGCCGTAGCGGCCGAAGCCGGCAATGATCACGGTCTCGTTCTGTGGCTCGTCGATTTCTTTCATCGTGCTGCGGGTCTGGCCGGCGAGCAGCGGGATCAGCCAGCGGTCGGCCGCCACCAGCAGCAGCGGTGTCACCAGCATCGAGATCGCTACCGCTGCGACCAGCAGCGACGACACCGGCGCGTCGATCACACCGGCCTGCGCCGCGGTCTGGAACACCACGAAGCCGAACTCGCCGCCCTGCGCGAGCAGGATGATGAAGACCGGGTGCTCGGGCTTGGGCAGACCCATCGCACGGCCCATGCCCCACAGCACCGAGGTCTTCAGCAGCAGAAAGCCGACCACCACACCGGCGATCAGCAGCGGCTGGGCGATCACGACCGCGAAGTCGATGCTCATGCCGACGGCGATGAAGAACAGGCCGAGCAGCAGGCCCTTGAAAGGCTCGATGTCGGTCTCGAGTTCGCGCCGGTATTCACTTTCTGCCAGCAGCACGCCGGCGAGAAAAGCCCCGAGCGCCATCGACAGGCCGACGGTCTGCATCAGCGCGGCGGTGGCCACCACGAGAAGCAGCGATGCGGCGGTGAAGATCTCTGGTGTGTCGCTGCGCGCGATCCAGCGCAGGGCCGGACGCAGCAACAAGCGGCCGCCGAGAATGATCGCGGCGATCACGCCGATGGCCTTGGCGGCGCCGACCCAGCCGCTGCCGTCGCCGTGGGCTTGCGCCGCCGCCAGCAGCGGCAGCAGCGCGAGGATCGGAATCGCGGCCACGTCCTGCAACAGCGCCACGCTCAGCACGCTCTGGCCCGAGCTGGTGCTCATCAGGTTGCGCTCGTTCAGCACCCCGAGGCCGATCGCGGTCGATGACATGCCCAGGCCCAGCGCGGAAACGAGCGCGACGCGCCAGTCGAGCCCGGCGAGCACGGCCACCAGCAGCATCAGCGCGGCCGAACCGAACAGCTGCACGCTGCCCCAGCCGAAGATCGGTTTGCGAAGCGACCAGAGCCGCCGCGGTTCGAGTTCGAGGCCGACGAGGAACAGCATCAGCACGACGCCGAACTCCGAGAAGTGCAGCATGTCTTGCGGATTGGTCACGAACTTCAGCCCCCACGGGCCGATCAGGATGCCGGCGGCGAGGTAGCCGATGATCGAACCGAGGCCGAAGAACTTGGCCAGCGGCACCGCGAGCACCGCGGCTGCCAGGTAGACGAGCGGGCCGGTGAGCCAGGAGCTGTGTTCCATCAGACGTTCTCTTTCAAGACAGATTCCGTGATGGGTTCTTCGGGGCGTGCGTCTTCGGGTACCTGGCGCGTCAGGCCGTACAACAATTCGTCGAGCTCGGGCCAGCGCGGGTAGCTGGCGAGGCGATCGGCGAACAGGCTGGTGTGGGCCGCGATCTGCGTCTCGTCGGCGCGGTGCGCACCGTGCAGCAGCAACGGCGGCAGAAAGCGCATGCCGCACAGCGCTGCGGTCTGCTCGTAAGGTGGCAGGAAGGCGTCGAAGAAGTAGCGGTTGTAGCTTTCGGGGTGGTACGAGTCTTCAGGCCCGCCGGTGGTGGCCACGAGCCACAGGTCCTTGCCGCGCAGCGCGGTGCCTCCGGGGCCGTAGGCCCAGCCGAACGAGAGCACGTCGTCGACCCAGAGTTTCATCAGCGGCGGCATGCTGTACCAGTGGATCGGGTGCTGCCAGACGACCAGGCTCGCCTGCGCGAGCAGGGCTTGCTCGGCGGCCACGTCGATCAGGTAGTCGGGGTAGAGCGAATACAGGTCGCGCACGACGACGGGTCCCGAAGCGGCGGCCGGAAGACCGGCCGCGCTGCGCATCATCCGCCGGTTGATGCGCGACTGTTGCATCTGCGGGTGGGCGGTGATCACGAGCACCGTGTTCGCGGTGATCTCGGCGGGGGTCTCGGCAGGGTTGGGCATGTGAGGGCAGCTCGCTGGTTAGTCTCGATGGCAAGGCTCGCAGGCGCCCCGCTAACATAACCGGAAAGTTGTCAACAACCCGGGGAGAGCTCTGCATGCCGGTGATCGTGGTGGCCAATCCGAAGGGGGGCGTGGGCAAGACCACGCTGTCGAGCAACATCGCGGGCTACCTCGCGTCGAAGGGGCACGCGGTGATGCTGGGCGACGCCGACCGCCAACAGTCGGCGCGCACCTGGCTGTCGCTGCGCCCGGCCGGGCTGCCACGCATCCACGCCTGGGAGGTGATTCACGACGATGTGGTGCGCCCGCCCAAGGGCACGACGCACGTGGTGCTCGACACCCCCGCTGGCCTGCACGGCAAACGCTTCGATGAAGTGATGAAAGTGGCCGACAAGGTGATCATTCCCCTGCAGCCGAGCATCTTCGACATCCACGCCACGCACGAATTCGTGCGCAAGCTGCTCGCGCACAAACGCAGCGACAAGCTCGCTATGGGCATCGTCGGCATGCGCACCCGCGAGGGCACGATCTCGTCGGACCAGTTGCGCAGCTTTCTCGACGGCGTGCAGATCCCGGTGCTCGGCTTCGTGCGCGACACGCAGAACTACGTACACCTTGCCGCGCACGGCCTGACGCTGTGGGACGTGAGCTCGAACCGCTTCGAGCGCGACCTGGAACAGTGGCAGCCGATCACGCAGTGGATCGACGCCTGAATCACTTCACCCTGACCGAACCCCGAAGGACAAGCACGCATGACCAGTTTCGAACACCTCGCCGACCTGCAAGCCCGCGTCGGCGAAGAAGTGGGCGTGAGCGAATGGATCACGGTCGACCAGAACCGCATCAAGCTGTTCGCCGATGCCACCGGCGACCACCAGTGGATTCACCTCGATGCCGAGCGCGCGGCGAAGGGCCCGTTCGGCACGACCATTGCGCACGGCTTCCTGACACTCTCGCTGCTGCCCGAAATGTCGGCCAGCGCGTTCCAGGTGCTGGACACGCGCATGGGCGTCAACTACGGTCTCGACCGGGTGCGCTTCCCGGCGCCTGTGCCTTCGGGCAGCCGGCTGCGCGGGCGCTTCAAGCTGCTCAAGTACGAGCCGCTCGAAGGCGGTGCGCAACTCACCGTCGAGGTCACGATGGAACGTGAAGGCTCGGCTAAACCGGTCTGCGTGGCCGAGTCGCTCGCGCGCCGCTACGTCTGACCGTGGCCGCGAAGTCCCCCCCTTAGGAGGGATCGGCGGCGGGCTGTGCCGGTTTAGCATCCATGCACGCTGAAGCAGAAGGAAAGGGCAGCATGAAGGTTCTGTTGATCGACGACCACCCGCTCATTCTGTCTGCGCTGCAAAGCGTGATCCTCGGCCTGGGCGGCGACGTGAGCGTTACCGGTGCCGGCAGTGCCGGCGCAGCGCGAGAGATCCTGAAGGCCGACCCGGATTTCGACCTCGTGCTGCTCGACCTGCACCTGGGTGACGCCGACGGCTTCGAGGTGCTGGCCGAGTTCCGGAAGCAGTACCCGGCGCTGCCGGTGGTGGTGGTGTCGGCCTCCGACCGCATGAGCGACGTGATCCACGCGATCGACCTCGGTGCGATGGGCTTCGTGCCCAAGCGCTCCAGCAACGACACCTTGTTCGAGGCGCTGCGCATGGTGATGTCGGGCGGCATCTACGTGCCGACGATGGCCATGGGCAGCGAACGGTCCGAGCCGGTGCCCGGGGGCGACACCGTGCCGAGCGTGCTGCGCGTGGTGCGCGAGCGGGCCGAAGACAGCGGCTTCCAGACCGGGCCAAAGCCGCTGGCCTCGCTCGGCCTCACGCCGCGCCAGACCGACGTGCTCGCTCTGCTGCTCAAAGGCATGCCCAACAAGCTGATCGCACGCGAGCTCAAGCTCTCGGTCGAAACCGTCAAGGACCACGTGGCCGCCGTGTTGCGGACCCTCGGCGTCAATTCGCGCACCCAGGCCGTGTTGGCGGTGGGCCAGATGTCGAACCAGGGCGGGTTGTCGGACTGGCGGCAGAGCAAACGCTGACGCGCAGAGCGGCGCCGGGCGCGGGCTCCGTGCCCGATACACTGCCGGGCTTCACCCTTCGGTGAAGACAGCCACCCGACAGGAGCCGCTCTTGGCCACCGATCCCGCCCTCGACCGAGCTGCAATCGCCAGCGACCTGGCCGGCTCGCCCTTGCCTGATGTGGTGCAGAGCACCTATGCCTACCTGCCGACCGCGGTGGCGGGCTACGCCGCAGGGGTCGGCGTGGTCACGATGCTGTTCTGGGGCATTGCGCCAGCCGCGCTCACGCTGACCTGGCTCGGTGTGTTCGCCGTGATGGCCGTGGCGCGGCTGCTGCTCTGGCAGGCCTTCAGGCGCGCCACACTTCGTACGCGCGACGACTGGCTGCGCTGGCTGCTGCGCTCCAACATCGGAACGCTGCTGGCGGGCGTGTTCTGGGGTTTCACCGGCTGGGCGTTCTACGTCGAGGGCGTCGGCCTGCAGCAGACCGGGTTGATCATCATCGTCTACACCTTCTGCGTGGTCGGCATTCCGGTGCTGTCGATCCAGCCGCGCATCTACCTCGCTTTCGGAGCGCTGAGCTTTCTGCCGCTGGTGGTGCGCATCGCCAGCGTGGGCGATTCGTACAGCTACCAGCTCGCCGGTGAGCTGGTGCTGATCATCAGCTTCACCACGATTCTGGCGCGCACCTACCGCCAGACACTGCAACGCGCGATCGACCTGAAAGTGCAGGCCGACGGGCTGCTGGTGCAACTGCGCATCGAGAAGCAGGCGGCCGAAGTGGCGCGGCAGGAAGCCGAGGTGGCCAACCGTGCGAAGACCCAGTTCTTCACCGCGGCCAGCCACGACCTGCGCCAGCCGCTGCATGCGATGGGCTTGTTTGCCGAAGCGCTGCGCCAGCGTGTCCATCGACCCGCCGGGCCGCCCCAAGGGTCG
Organism: Rhizobacter sp.; assembly: GCA_043774765.1. GTDB lineage: Bacteria > Pseudomonadota > Gammaproteobacteria > Burkholderiales > Burkholderiaceae_C > LMDS01. The sequence goes on from JAYVTD010000119.1 coordinate 5,480, forward strand.
ATCGCGGAGGGCGGAGCCCGCAGCGTCGTCGATGATCCGGAGGTGGCGCAGCTCGTCAACAGCATCAACGAATCGGTCGATGCGCTCGAAGGCCTGTTCTCGGAGCTGCTCGACATCACCCGCATCGACAACGGCGGCGTGGAAGTGCATGAACAGCACTTTGCGGTCGGCGACATCCTGCGCAAGCTGCGCCTGAACTTCGAACCGACTGCGTTCGAGAAAGGCCTGTCGCTGCGTTTGCGCAGCGGCGAACGGGTTGTTTTCGCCGACCCGCTGCTGGTCGAGCGCATCCTGCGCAACCTGGTCTCGAACGCAATCCGCTACACCAACGACGGCTCGGTGCTCGTCAGCTGCCGCCAGCGGGGCAACCGGGTGCTGCTGCAGGTCTGGGACACCGGCATCGGCATCCGCGAATCCGAGCGCGTGCGTATCTTCGAAGAGTTCTACCAGGTGCCGAACACCGGCGTCGTCAGCCCCGAGCAGCGAAAGGGCCTGGGCCTGGGCCTGGCGATCGTCAAGCGCCTGGCCGACCTGATGCACGCACCGCTGTCGGTGCGCTCGCAGGCCGGGCGCGGCACCGTCTTCACGCTTGAGCTGCCGACGGGCAAGGCGCCGCGTGCCGTGGCGCAGGCCGTGCCGGGCAAGGGCCCGCTGGGCATCACGCTCGAAGGCCGGCTGGTGGTGATCGTCGAAGACGAGCCGGCGGTGCGCGGTGGGCTCGAAGTGTTGATCAAGGGCTGGGGTGCGAGCATCGCTTCGTTCGACAGCGTGGCCGCGAGCGCGGCCTGGGCGCAGCAGAGCGACCCGGACATCGTCAAGCCCGACCTGTTGATCGTCGACTACCGGCTTGAAGACGGCTTGAACGGCGTCGATGCGATCAAGGCGCTGCGTGCGCGCTTCGGCGCCGAGGTGCCGGCGATTCTGGTCACCGGCAGCACGATGACCGGCCACGAGATGGACGCGCAAGCGCACAACTTCCACCTGCTGATCAAGCCCGTGGTGCCGAACAAGCTGCGCGCGATGATCGCGTTCAAGCTGGGTGTGAAAGCGGCTTAGGCCCTAAGCCGGCGTGTAGGCCAGTCGCACGTAGATCGGCGCGAAGGCTTCGGCCTGGGTCACTTCGAGCAGGTGTTCCCTGGCGAGCTCGAGCAGCGCGATGAAGGTGACGACCAGCACCTGCGGCCCGCGCGACGCGTCGAAAAGTTCTTCGAACATCGCGAAGCGCCGGCCCTGCAGCGCGCGCAGCACGATGCTCATGTGCTCGCGCACGCTGAGCTGTTCGCGGGTGATCGTATGGTGCTGGTTGAGATTCGCACGCTTGAGGATGTCGGCCCAGGCGGCGCGCAGCTCGTCGGCTTCCACGTCAGGAAAGCGCGGCGCGAACGATTGCTCGATCACCACCTGCGCACGCAGGAAATCTCGGCCGATCACCGGCAGCGCATCGAGCTGCGCGGCGGCAAGTTTCATCTGCTCGTACTCGATCAGCCGGCGCACCAGCTCGGCGCGCGGGTCTTCGGCTTCGTGCCCGTCGGCGCTCTTCTTCGGCGGCAGCAGCATGCGCGACTTGATCTCGATCAGCATCGCCGCCATCAGCAGGTAGTCGCTGGCGAGCTCGAGGTTGGTCTTGCGGATCTGCTCGACATAGGCCAGGTACTGGCGCGTCACGCTCGCCATCGGGATGTCGAGGATGTTGAAATTCTGGCGCCGGATCAGGTAGAGCAGCAGGTCGAGCGGGCCTTCGAAGGCTTCGAGAAAGACCTCAAGCGCGTCGGGCGGGATGTACAGGTCGGTCGGCATCGCGAACAGCGGCTCGCCGTACAGGCGGGCCACGGCCACGTTGTCCACGACCTCGGCAGGCGCCAATGCCGCTTCGGGCACCTCGGGTGCCAGCACTTCGTCGCTCACGACCGCACTGCCGGGCTCAGTGCCCGGTCTGGTAGACGTAGGGCTGCTGCGCGACCCGGGCTTCGGCCTGGTCGGCCTGCGCTTCGCGGTCGACCGGCTTGTCCCACAGCAGCGAGCGGCCCTCGCGCTGCTCGGCTTCCAGCGTCGGCTTCTTCACCTTCATCTCCGCAATGAAGGAGGTGACGTCGGAGGTGTAGGCTTTCCAGAACAGTGGCATGGCAGGGCGCGGAGTTGCAGGCGCTAGAGTGAAGGTCTGCATTTTAGACGGGGACGGAGATGCGCAATTTTCTGTGCGGGGCGGGTCGGGCCCGGTGGGCAACCCTGGGGCTGTTGGCGGCGCTGCTGGCGGCATGTGACCCGCAGCGCATTGCCGATCTCGAAGAGGGAGTCGCCACCGAAGCCGCCGTGCGCGCCCGTTTCGGCGAGCCGGCGGCGGTCTACACCGAGGCCGACGGCGGGCGTACCTTCGAGTACCCGCGCCAGCCGGCCGGGCAGGTGAACTACATGATCACGATCGGCACCGACGGCAAGATGAGCGCGCTGCGCCAGGTGCTCAAGCCGGTGAACTTTGCCAAAGTAGTTCCGGGGCTCGACAAGACCCAGGTGCGGCGCCTGCTCGGCCAGCCGGCCAGGGCGCAGGGCTACGCGCTCAAGCAGGAAGAGGTCTGGGACTGGCGCTTCGCCGACGGCCAGGAAGACAAGGTCTTTTCTGCGACCTTCGACGACAACGGCAAGGTGGTGTCGAGCGGAACCACGCTGGACGCCCGCGACACTGGCCAGGCCGGGCGCTGAGGCTCAGGCCTCGACCCGGCGCAGGTTCAGCCCGTCTTTGAGGAAGTTGTTGGGCTCGCCCATCAGCCAGCGCGCCAGTTCGTCGAGCCGGGCATTGCCGACCTCGAAGGCCGGGAACTCGACGTTCACGGTCTCGAAACCGTCGAGGTTGACCAGCTCGAAGCGCAGCCGTCCGGCGTCGTGGTCGGGGGTGACGTGCACGCTGGCGTTGAAGTCGCAGATGATCTCGTAGCGCATCTCCATCAGCTTGCCCGTTTCCGGGTTCTTCACGGCCTCGTTGCGCATCGGCGCACCGCTGCGGCGCAGGCGCGATTCGAGCAGCTCGATGTCGTTGATGAAGTTCTTCGTCAACGACAGGCGCTGGTTGCTCTTCAGCATGTAGCGGAACACCACGTGGTCGAAGACCTCGTTGCCGCGCAGGCGCTTGCGCCGCGCATCGGCCTTGAAATCGATCAGCTTGAGCTTGTCGATCGCGTGGCGCTTGTCGAGCCAGTAGGTGACCTTCGAGACGGGCTTGAGCACGTTGAGCTGCTGAACCAGCGAGTTCAGGTATTTGAAGGCGTTGTTGCAGGCGGCGTCGGCGAGGGCGGCGTTGCGCTCCAGGGCCCCCATGTCGGTGGTTTCCAATGCCTTGGCGGCATCGGCCTGGCGTTTGAGGTCGTCTAGAAATCCCACGGTTGCTGCTGCCTCTTGATCGAATTCGACCGAAGCCAAAAGCATATCGCACGCGCTCGGCCCACGTCACCAAAAATCGAACACATCCTGTCACGAAACCGGCCTCCGTGAGACATGGCGCAGCTTGGAGCGGCTCGGCCCGGCGTTTGCAGCCGCGCCGACGCTCAGCGCAGGCTGCGGCCGAGCTGCCGCTCCAGCGTGTGCAGCGGCGAACTGTCGGGTTGCTGGAGCCAGGCGGTGTCGAGGTGGAAGGTCTGCTCCATCATGTGCTGCCCGCTCATTGCAGCGTGCAGCACCTGGTCGCTGTAGACCACCCAGGTCGTGCCGGGCGCGAAGCTCACGTCGGCCTGCGGGCCGTTGCGCTGGAACTCGGCGTCGGCCTTGGCCCGGTCGTGCAGCTGCAGCATCACATGGTCGTATTCGGTGCGGCGGCGCTTGGTGATGCCGGTTTTTTCCAGCAACCAGGCCGAGCCGGGCAAGGGCCTGGAGATTTTCGGAAGGTAACGCCGCGCGTGGTCTTCGAAGGCTTCGCCGACACGCCACTTGCGCACCTCTCCGTTCGGGTTGATGTTGCAGAACACCCGGAGCAGGCGGGTGCCGTGCATCGGGTTCGACGGGAAGGCATCGATGTGCAGGCGGGTGTCGTCCTTGCGCCAGCTGGACTCGCGTTCGGCCACGTTGACCGGGCGGAACGAGGTGTTGCCACGCACCAGGTGGCCGCGGTAGTGCGGGAACAGGCGCAAGACGAAAGCCTCGCTGCGGTCGGCGTAGCGCACGACCATCGCCTTGAGCGCTGCCAGCTCGGCGGCCGTGCCGACCGCGCCGTGCATCTCGCCACCGGGCCAGCGCAGCGAGATGTTCTTGGCCTTACCGTCGGCCCAGCGCGGGTCGCGGAACTTCAGCTCGGACTCGAGCAGCGCAAACGGCAGGTACGGAAAACGCAGCACCTGGCCGGCTTCGACGACCGCCTCGACGCCGCGCGTCGGGCCGTCGTCGGCCCAGGTCCGGTCGGGAAATTCGCGAACGATGTCGATGGTCATGGAGAGGATAGTCGGGTCAAGCGGCCGGGTGCGCGACGGCGCCCAGATCGAGCAGCAGGGGTCGAAGGGCGAGTGTCAGCAGCAGCACAGCCAGCGGCACGGTCGTGATGTAGCCGGCCAGCTGAAAGCCGACCGCACCCGCCACGCCGCCCACGAAAAAAAGGCTGATCAGCAGGCCCTGGTTGCGCATGCGCACGCGGCTGGCCCGCACCGGGCCCGCCCCGGCGAGGCGGTTGAAGTACACCAGCTTGCCCAGCTCGATCCCCAGGTCGGTGACGAGGCCGGTCACATGGGTCGTGCGGATCTCGGCGTGCGAGATCTTGCTGATGACCGCGTTCTGCAAGCCCATCATGAAACACAGCAGCAGCACGGTGACCGGCACCAGCAACGCGGTGTGCAGGCCGAGGCTGGCGCCGAGCAGCCCGAACAGCAGCAGCAGCGCCGCCTCCAGCAGCAAAGGCAGCGAATAGGCGCTGCGCAGCTTGCGCCGCATGCCCCAGTTGACGAGGATCGCGGTCGTCATGGCGCCGAAGATGAAAGAGAGCAGGCCGGCCAGCCCGGCAAGCACGAGCGAGGCGTGGCCCAGCACGATGTTGTCGGCCATCGCCGAGACCACGCCGGTCATGTGCGAGGTGTACTGGCCGACCGCGAGAAAGCCGCCGGCGTTGGTGGCACCGGCCACGAAGGCCAGCACCGCGCCGAGCCGCAGGTTGCTCTGCGGTGTGCGCTGCACATCGGTCCAGCCGCGAATGATGGGCAGCATGCGGCCGTGTTCGTCTCAACGCACCCGCATGCCCGGCGTGGCGCCTGGCCAGGGTTCCAGGATATACAGGCCCGGTTCTGCCTTTTCGTCGGTGTGCGACGCGGCCAGCACCATGCCTTCGCTGAGCCCGAACTTCATCTTGCGCGGCGCCAGGTTGGCGACCATCACGGTCAACTTGCCGATCAGCTGATCGGGTTTGTAGGCAGACTGGATGCCGCTGAAGACATTGCGGGTCTTGCCTTCGCCGACATCGAGTGTCAGCTGCAGCAGCTTGGTCGAGCCGACGACTGCCACGCAGTCGATGATTTTCGCGATGCGCAGATCGACCTTCGCGAAGTCATCGATCTTGATCTCGGGCGCGATCGCTTCGCCACCCGGCGGTGGCGCTTCGACAACGCCCGGTTCGAGCAGCGCCTCAAGCTGCTGCGCATCGACACGCTGCATCAAGTGCTTGTACTCGCCGATCGTGTGCGCGCCGAGCGCACGCGCCGCGTCAGTGAAGTCCATCGGCTCGACCTTCAGGAAAAGTTCGACCTGCGCAGCCAGCGCCGGCAGCACCGGTTTCAGGTAGATCGTCAGCAGCCGGAAGGCCTCGATGCAGACCGAGCACACGTCGTGCAAGACCGTGTCGCTGCCTTCTTCTTTGGCCAGCTCCCAGGGCTTGTTCTGGTCCACGTATTCGTTCACGCGGTCGGCCAGCAGCATCACTTCGCGCAGCGCCTTGCCGAACTCGCGTTCCTCATACAGTTCTTCGATCGTGCCGCGGTGCGCGCGCAACGTATCGAGCAGCGTGCGGCCTTCGACGCCGAGGTCGGCCGAGAGCCTGCCGCCGAAGCGCTTGCTGAGGAAACCCGCTGCGCGGCTCGCGATGTTGATGTACTTGCCGACCAGGTCGCTGTTCACGCGCGCCAGGAAGTCGTCGGGGTTGAAGTCGATGTCTTCGACCTTCGCGTTCAGCTTGGCCGCGATGTAGTAACGCATCCACTCCGCGTTCATGCCGAGTTCGAGGTACTTCAGCGGCGAGATGCCGGTGCCGCGGCTCTTGCTCATCTTCTCGCCGCTGAGCTGCAGGAAGCCGTGCACGAAGATGTGGTTGGGTACCTTGCGCCCGCTGAAGTGCAACATCGCCGGCCAGAACAGCGTGTGGAAGGTGATGATGTCTTTGCCGATGAAGTGGATCTGCTCGACCTCGGGGTCGGCCATGAAGGCATCGAACGAAATGGGCTCGCCGTTGGCTCGGGTGCCGGTCTTGCCGAAGTGGTTCTTCAGCGCCGCGAGGTAACCGACCGGCGCGTCGAGCCAGACGTAGAAGTACTTGCCCGGCGCGTCGGGAATTTCGATGCCGAAGTAGGGCGCGTCGCGGCTGATGTCCCAGTCGTTCAGGCCGACGTGGCCGCTGTTGCCAACTTCATCGTCGGTCGCGAACCACTCCTTGATCTTGTTCAATACCTCGGTTTGCAGGCGGCCCGGCGTGTTGGTCCATTCCTTCAGGAATTCGACACAGCGGTCCGACGAGAGCTGGAAGAAGTAGTGGTCGCTGCTCCTCATCACCGGTGTGGCGCCGGTGAGCGTGGAGTAAGGATTCTTGAGGTCGGTGGGCGCGTAGACGGCACCACAGTTCTCGCAGTTGTCGCCGTACTGGTCGGGCGTGCCGCACTTCGGGCAGGTGCCCTTGATGTAGCGGTCGGGCAGGAACATGCCCTTCACCGGGTCGTAAAACTGCTCGATGTTGCGCTCGGCGATCAGGCCCTGTTTGCGCAGCGCGCGGTAGATGTCCTGCGCGAGTTCGTGGTTCTCGGGCCCGTCGGTCGAGTGCCAGTTGTCGAAGCCGATGTGAAAGCCGTCGAGGTACTGCTTGCGCCCGGCGGCGATCTGCGCCACGAAGGCTTGCGGCGTCTGCCCGGCCTTTTCGGCCGCGATCATGATCGGCGCGCCGTGGGCGTCGTCGGCGCAGACGAAGTGCACCTCGTTGCCACGCATACGCTGGAAGCGCACCCAGATGTCGGCCTGGATGTATTCCATCATGTGGCCGATGTGGAACGGCGCGTTGGCGTAGGGCAGGGCGGTGGTGACGAACAGCTTGCGGGTCATGGCGCGATTCTAGGAGGCGCGGCCCGCACTCTCACCAGTTCCTGATCTCCGGGTTCTGATAGGTGTACTGGTTCGGCACCGCGATGTTCGAGTACGAGAACGACAAGCTCATGTCGAGGGCTGTCACCTGGTGCCACCAGCCGAGCGGCAGGTACACGGTTTCGCCGGGTTCGACCACCACCTCCAGCACCTTCACGTCGCGGAACAGCGGGTAGCGCTCGAAGTCAGGCCGGTCGAGGTCGATCGGGCTGAACACGTTGTTGTGGTTGTACAGGCGCGGCGTTTGCAACGGCGAGATGAACCGCCAGCGTTTGCGCCCGACAATCTGAGTGTGGAACAGCATCAGCGTGTCGTGGTGCAGCGGCGTGTTGGTGCCGGCCGGGCCGAACCAGAACGACGACAGGCGCGGCAGCTCGGCGCGGTCGCAGAAGTCGGGCAGGCTGCCGATGTCGGCCAGCAGTGGCGCGAAGCCGGGGCTGCGCAGCGCTTCGTTGTTGGCCGTCAGGTAGTAGTCGTTGGTGGCGCCGCCGTTGACGACCTGGTCGACGAAATCGGCCAGGCGCACCTTGCGCCGGTGCTCAAGCTTGTTTTCCTCGTAGTTCGGGTCGGCGCTGCGCTCGGCCTGGATCTCCACGTCGAGGTGGCCGAAGCGTGTTTTCAGGTCTTGGGCCGACCAGCGTTTCATCGCCGGCCAGTCGCGTGTGATGCCGGTCAACACCAGCGGGCGGCTGCCGAGCACGTGGCGGGTGATGAATTCCGAGCGGGTGATGCGCGGCCGCTTTTCGACCCGCTGGTAGTCGGGCGCCAGCTCCCACAACTTCTGCTGGTTGGCGAGCACCGATTCGAGCTTGCGTTGCAGCTGCTGCACCTTGCGCGCCGCCAGGAACGCCGGCTCGTTTTCCATGCGCCGGATCGCCGGCGCGCACTCGGCGGGGTCGAGCCCGGCGTTCGTCATCGTGTCCAGCATCGACTCGGGCGTGCAGTTGCGCAGCCGGTTCTCGGCGATCCACTGTTGCCAGCCGGCGTCGAGCGGTTTGAAGTTGACGCTGCCGATGGTGCGCGGGCGCGGGGCGGGGGGAATGCTCTTGTTTTCCATGGTGATGGCCTTGATTTTCCCACCGTTGTGCCCTTCGGCCCCACGGCAGGGCGGGGCAGGCGGTTCGGGCTAAACTTCCGCGCCCTTCACTTTGCAGCGCCGCACCCCATGTCCCTCAGCGAGCAATCGATCACCGACGCGATCAAGACCGTGGTCGACCCGAACACGGGCAAGGACTTCGTCTCGACCCGGCAGCTGAAAAACCTGCGCATCGACGGCGGCGACGTGGCCTTCGACGTGGAGCTCGGTTATCCCGCCAAGAGCCAGATCGCGATGCTGCGCAAGCTGCTGATTTCTGCGGTGCGCACGGTGCCGGGCATTGCCAACGTCAGCGCCAACCTCGCGACGAAGATCGTGCCGCACGCGGTGCAGCGTGGCGTGCAACTGTTGCCCAAGGTGAAGAACATCGTCGCGGTCGCGTCGGGCAAGGGCGGTGTGGGCAAGAGCACGACCGCTGTGAACCTGGCGCTCGCCCTCGCGGCCGAAGGCGCGACGGTCGGGATTCTCGACGCCGACATCTACGGCCCGAGCCAGCCGATGATGATGGGCATCGAAGGCCGACCCGAGAGCGGAGACGGCAAGACCATGGAGCCGATGGAAAACTACGGCGTGCAGGTCATGTCGATCGGTTTTCTCATCGAGCAGGACAACCCGATGATCTGGCGCGGCCCGATGGCCACTCAGGCGCTGGAGCAACTGCTGCGCCAGACCAACTGGGCCGAACTCGATTACCTGATCGTCGACATGCCGCCCGGCACCGGCGACATCCAGCTCACGCTGAGCCAGAAGGTGCCGCTGACCGGCGCGGTGATCGTGACGACGCCGCAGGACATCGCCTTGCTCGACGCCAAGAAGGGCATCAAGATGTTCGAGAAGGTCGGCGTGCCGATCCTGGGCATCGTCGAGAACATGGCGGTGCACGTGTGCGAGAAGTGCGGCCATGTCGAACACATCTTCGGCGAGGAAGGCGGCAAGCGCCTCGCCGCGGAATACAAGATGGACTACCTCGGCGCGCTGCCGCTGAACCTGTCGATCCGGGTCCAGGCCGACAACGGCCGGCCCAGCGTGGTCAGCGACCCCGACGGCGAGATCGCCGGCCTGTACAAGGCCATGGCACGCCAGGTGGCGGTGAAGATCGCGCAGCGGGCGAAAGACTTTTCGTCCAAGTTCCCGAGCATCTCGATCTCCAAGGACACCTGAAAACCCCGGCGCACTCGCGCTCGCGGACGCATAGACTCGCCCTATGCAAGACGCTGCCCCTGTTCCTTCTGCTGCACTGCGCCCCGCCATTCAGGTGGCGGTTGTGATGGAGCGCGAGGCGCAGCCGAACCGCTGGGAAGACTGGCGATTCAGGCTGGTCGAGGTGGTAGCGCACGAAGAGGCCTTTGGCACCGAGCCGCGGGTGTTGCGCGACGACGGCAAGACCCGCAGCACGCTGTACCCGGCGTTCACGCTCGAACTGTTTCGCGACGAAGCCGAGGGTTATCACCTGAACCTCACGTCGGGCGCGCCGGTCTGGTTCGTTGTCTGGCGCACCGACGACGAAGACGCCTCAAACGCCTGGCCCGAAACCGTGAGCCTGTCGTACACCGAAGCCGGCCGCTGGCTCGACGCGCAGGAGCGGGTCGACAATGTGCCGCTGCAGTACGACGTGGTGGCGTGGTTGCAGGCCTACACCGACGAGCACTACAAGCCGGAGCCGAAAAAACGCCGTCGGCCACAGTCGTTCATCGCGCCGGAGCACCGCGGCTGATGGAAGAAGAGAGCAGCGGTTTCCTGTCGCGTTGGGCGCGGCGCAAGGAGCAGGTGCGCACCGGCGTGGCGGTGGCGCCCGAGCCGGTGGTGGAAACGCCGGTGGTCCTGGCGCCCGTTGCTCCGACAGTCACGAAAGTCGAAGCGCCGGTCGTCGAAGCTCTGGTCACCGAAACGAAGCCCGCCGCCGAGCCGCTGCCGACGATGGCCGATGTGGCCTTGCTGACGCGCGAGTCCGACTATTCACGCTTTGTCTCGCCCGGCATCGACGAAGGCGTGAAACGCGCGGCGATGAAAAAACTCTTCACCGACCCGCACTTCAACGTGATGGACGGCCTTGACATCTACATCGACGACTACGGAAAACCCGACCCGATCCCGCTCGCGATGCTGAAGCAGATGAACCAGTCGAAGGTTCTGCGGCTGTTCGAGACGGAAGACGATGACGACGACGAGAAGAAGAAGAGCGAGAGCGCCGAGACCACGCTCATTGAGCCGGCCGCCGAGCCGGTCACCGAACTGAAACCACCCCCCGATGACGACTCTGATCTGCGACTGCAACAAGACGATGCCTCTGGACGGCCCGGGCCTGATCAAGGCGCTCGGGCCTGAGGCCGGCGCCGGCCTGGCCACCGTGCACAGCACCTTGTGCCGGCGCGAAGCCGGCGCCTTCCAGCGCGCGGCCAAGAGCGGCGACGAGCTGCTCGTCGCCTGCACGCAAGAGAGCCGCCTCTTTCTGGCACTGAACGAGCAGACCGAAGGCGCGGCCGGGCTGCAGGAGCGGCCGATCCGCTTCGTCAACATCCGCGAAACCGGCGGCTGGTCGAAGGACGCAAAGGCCGCCACGCCGAAGATCGCCGCCCTGATCGCGCTGGCGCAGTTGCCCGACGGCGACCCGGTGCCGACGGTCGCCTACAAGTCGGCCGGCCGGGTGCTGGTGATCGGCGCGGCCGAGCGCGCCGTGCGCGCCGCGCAGATGCTGGCTGAGAAGCTCGACGTGAGCATCTTGCTGCAAGGCGGAGGCACGCTGCCGCAGCAACGGTCGATGGCCGTGCATGCGGGCACGGTGACGAACATCACAGGCTGGCTCGGCGCCTTTGAAGTGAGCTGGAACCAGGGCAACCCGATCGACCTCGACCTGTGCACGCGCTGCAACGCCTGCATCGAGGTCTGCCCCGAAAACGCGATCGACTTCAGCTACCAGATCGACCTTGCGAAGTGCAAAAACCACCGCGAGTGCGTGCGGGTCTGCGAAGCGGCGGGCGCGATCGACTTCACGCGCGCGCCGCAGGCCGTCAGCGAAAACTTCGACCTCGTGCTCGACCTGAACGCCACGCCGATCGTCACGCTGCACCAGCCGCCGCAAGGCTACTTTCACGCCGCCGACGACGCGGCGCTGATCGACGCCGTCTTGCAGCTGCGCGAGAGCACCGGCGAGTTCGAGAAGCCGAAGTTCTTCAACTACAAGCAGAAGATCTGTGCCCACAGCCGCAATGAGAAGATCGGCTGCACCGCCTGCATCGACGTGTGCTCGGCGCAGGCGATCCGCAGCGATGCCTCGATGAAGGGCAGGGCGGGTGGCGCGGCGCTGGCCGGCATCATCGTCGAGCCACACCTGTGCGTCGGTTGCGGCGCCTGCACGACCGTGTGCCCCAGCGGCGCTATCAGCTACGCCACGCCGCGGCTCGACGAGCAGGGCAAGCGCGTGCGCACGCTGCTCACGACTTACCGGCGTGCGGGCGGTGCCGACGCGGCGCTGCTGATCCACAGCCAGGGCGCCGGCCTCGATGTCATCAACGACCTTGGCCGCGCGGCCCGCACTCAAGCCGGCGTGTGCGGTGTGCCGGCGCGGGTGCTGCCGCTCGACGTGTGGCACACCGCCTCGACCGGCATCGACCTGTGGCTCTCGGCCATCGCCTTCGGCGCGTCGCAGGTCTGGGTGTTGATGACCGACGAAGAAGCGCCCGCTTACCGCGCTGCAGTGGCGGCCCAGATGCAGGTCGCGCAGGCGATCCTGGCCGGCATGGGTTTGAAGGGCGAGCACTTTCGCATCGTCAACGCGCCAGATGCAAAAGCGTTGGACTCGGCGTTGCAAGCCGCGCCGGCGCAGACCGTCAAGGCAGCCGCCACCTTCAGCGTGCAGGCCGACAAGCGCGCCACACTCGACCTCGCCATCGAACACCTGTTGCAGCATGCGAGCCCGGCGCCCGTCGCGATCGCCTTGCCTGCGGATGGCAGCCCGTTCGGCAGCCTGTTCGTCGACGCCGAGCGCTGCACGATGTGCCTGAGCTGCGTCAGTGCCTGCCCCGAAGCGGCGCTGGCCGACAACCCCGACAAACCGCAACTGCGTTTCATCGAGAAGAACTGCGTGCAGTGCGGCCTGTGCGCGAGCACCTGCCCTGAAGCCGCGATCACGCTCGAACCGCGCCTGTGGCTGGCCGACGCCGGCAAGGCGCGCAAACAGGCGCGGGTCCTGAACGAGGTCGAGCCTTATCGTTGTATTCGCTGCGACAAACCCTTCGGCACGCCCAAGGCGATCGAGCTGATGGTCGCCAAGCTCGGCGCCCACGCGATGTTCCAGGGCAAAGGCGCCGACCGGCTGCGCATGTGCAGCGATTGCCGCGTGATCGATATCCACAGCAATCCCGATGAAGTGAGGATTACTGACCTGTGAATGAAGTCAGGAGCAACCATGTCTGAAGCCGCACTGCACTTCAGCACACCCGACGACCGCGAGGAACTCGCGCGCGCCGAGGTCTACGGGCTGCTCGCTAGCCTTTTCTACGCGGCGCCGTCGGCCGACTTGTACGAGCAGCTCCGGGTCGCGGTGACCGAAGCGCCGGCACGCGGGGCCTTCCTGGAGGCGAGCTGGTCGGAACTGGTCGCTGCCGCGCGGCGCCTGACGCTCGCCCAGGTGAACGAAGAGCACGTGGCCTTGTTCGGCGGCGTCGGCAAGCCCGAGATCTTCGTCTACGGTTCCTGGTTCATCGCCGGCTCGTTGAACGACAAGCCGCTCGCGTCACTGCGGCACGACCTCGCGGCGCTCGGCCTGGAACGGCCGGGTACGGTGCTCGAAACCGAAGACCACTTCGCCAGCCTGTGCGAGGTGATGCGTTACCTGATCGCTGGCGACGACGCGGGGGTGAGCAACCTCGCCGCGCAGCAGCGCTTCTTCGACGCGCACCTGCGCGGTTGGGTCGAACGTTTGTTCGATGCGATGGCGGCGCACCCTCGCGCCGACTTCTACCGTGCGGTGGCCGGCTTCAGCCGCGACTTCTTCGCGGTCGAGGCGCAGGGCTTCGATCTGCTGGAAGTCTGAGGTGCTTGCTTGCACG
>JAYVTD010000120.1:0-11559 GCA_043774765.1 Rhizobacter sp.
CAGCGCGGCCTGGCCACCGAGCTGCTGGTAAAGCGTGTCGTCGGTCTGCGCCGCGGCGGGTGCGGCGAACATGGCGCTGGTGGCGAGCAGCGCGCTGCACAGCGCGGCGCGGGTTGAAGCGTTGAACTGCATCGGGGTGTCCTTGAAGGCGCAGCGTCAGAACGCGAGCTGGGCCGAAACGTAGCCGCCGGTCTGGCGGGTGTGGCCGACGATGTTGCCGAGGTCGACATACGCGGCGGTGATCGACACGTTCTTGGTCGGCGCCCAGGCGATGAACAGGTCCTTCCAGGCCTGCTCTTCGAAGGCGGCGCCGGCGAACGCCAGGTTGTTCGGCTTGAAGCGGTATTCGGCACCGATCGCGATATTCCTGCTGAGCAAAAAAGCGAGCGAGAACTCGGGCTTCAGGCTGTAGCCCTTCTTGTCGGCCGAGCCAAAACCGAGCAGGCCGTTCTGGTTCGCCTTGGTCGCGCGCAGCGTGCCGTTCACGAGAACGCCTTGGGCGAGAAAGAGCTTGGTCGCGCTGACGTAGAAGTCGACGCCATTGCGCTTGGCCGAGACCGAGTCGAGCACACCACCGACGGCCGGGCCCGGAACGAGGCGCTTGAACTGCGCGCCGACCGCGATCTGCGGCATCAGCGTGTCGGCATCGAGCACGGCGTCGCCGGTGATGCGGGCCTTGACGCCGACGATGTCGAGTTTGAGCTTGGTGTCGGGCACGACCACGCTGACGTTGAATTCCTGGCGTGCCAGCGACAACTCGAAGCGGTCGCTGAAGCCGACGGCCGCGCCGTAGGCGTTGAGCGCGTAGTCCTGCGTTTGGGTGCGGGTGATGAACGCCGTGGCGCCGACCTCAGCTTCGCTCGCATAACTCGCGATCACCGCCCACGGCGTGAGGCCACCGCCGGCGGCACCGTCGATGCTGCTCACGCCGCCCGTCAGCAGCAGCTTGCCATTGCCCGGGCTCAGGGCGGGGCGGGGTTCAGGTGCTGGCGCGGGGGTAGCGGTCTGGGCCTGAGTGGCTGCGGCCCACAACAGCAGCGGCACGATCGGGCCAACGAGTCGAAGTGAGGTCATGTCGAAGACGGGGATAAATAGGTGGGTGGACGCATGCGAGCGTCGCAGGCTCCATCTTGCCGCGCGCATTGCCGCAGCGGCCTTCGTGGCCGGCCCGATCCGTGAATGAGTCACACCGCGGGCGCGCGCGGCGGCCGGGCGTTGTTCAGGCGTCGAACAGCGGCAGGCTGTAGTGGCCTCGTGTTTCGTTCACCTCGTGCAGCGCCACCGGCTCGGCGGGGTGGGCCGCGGCCATTGGTGCGACCAGGTCGGCGAGCTTCGCCAGTGTTCCGGCGCGCACACCGAGCAGGCGCAGCCGGCGCGACAGGTCGACCCGCTTCAGGCACTCGCCGGCCGCGCGCCGGATCGTCGCTGCGTCGAGCGTGTGCGCCGGCAGGCTCAGGTCTCGCGTGACCGACTTGAAGTCGTCGAAACGCAGCTTGATGCCGATGGTCTTGCTGGCGTAACCCTTGCGCGCCAGGTCGCCGGCGAGCTGAACGCACAGCTCGGTGAAGATGGCGCCGAGTTCGGCCCGGTCGCGCACCGCGTGCAGGTCGCGCTCGAATGTGGTTTCGCGGCTGATCGACTTGGGTTCACTGTAGGTGACCACCGCACGTTCGTCGCGCCCGTGCGAGGCCTCAAACAGCCAGGCGCCGAAGCTCTTGCCAAAGTGCGCAATCAGAACCTGCGGGTCGGCCGCGGCCACGTCGCCGATCGTGTGGATGCCCAAGCCGGCGAGCTTTTCAGTGGCTTTCGGGCCGATGCCGTTGACCTTCTTCGCCGCCAGCGGCCACACTCGGGTCGGGATGTCGGCGTGGTTCAGCAGCGTCAGGCCGTTCGGCTTGTCGAGCTCTGAGCAGATCTTCGAGAGCAGCTTGTTCGGCGTGATGCCGACCGAGCAAGTCAGGCCGGTGGCTTCGAAGACCGCGTCTTTCAGGCGCTGGCCGACCGTGTGGCCGGCATCGTCTTGCGCACCGGGAAGGTCGGTCACGTCGACGTAGATTTCGTCGATGCCACGGTCTTCGATCAGTGGCGCGACAGTGCGCACGGCGGCCTTGAAGAGGCGCGAGTACTGGCGGTATTCGTCGAAGTCGACCGGCAGCAGCACCGCGTGTGGCGCGAGCTGCGCCGCTTTCATCACGCCCATGCCCGAGTGCACGCCGAGCGCGCGCGCTTCGTAGGTGCTGGTGGTGATGACGCCGCGGCCGGTGTAGTCGCGCAGCGCGGCGTATTCGCGCGTGCCGTCGGCGCGCGGCACCGGCTGGTGGCGCCGGCCGCCGCCGATCACCACCGGCCGGCCGCGCAGTTCGGGGTAACGCAACAGTTCGACCGACGCATAGAACGCGTCCATGTCGAGGTGGGCGATCAGGCGCTGGGGCATGTGCGGATACTGTTGATGCATCCAGTATACCGAGCGAGCCCGCGAAACGCCCGATGCAACAATGAAGCACGACCGCGCATCGCCGTGGCGTGGAGAAAGAAGTTGCCGGGCCATCCACTCGCCGATCTGCACTCACCTCGCTTGCGCCAGGCCGGCAAGGGCCTGCTCTCGCTCGCGCTGATCGACTCCCGCAACTGCACGTTGCGCTGGATCGGGGTGTTCGAGCAGTTGCTGCGCAGCCCGAAGCTCGAGGTCGAAGCGCGTCCCGACGCCAACCCGCTGCTCTGGGAGCTCGGCCACGTCGGCTGGTTTCAGGAGTACTGGATCGCGCGCAACGTGCAGCGCCAGCGCGGCGAGGCCTGCGACCGCTCCCGGCCCAAACTGGCGTCGATCCTGCCCGACGCCGACCGCTGCTTCGACCCGGCCAGCGCCGCGCGCGCGAGCCGCTGGGCGCTGACACTGCCCGACCTGCACACCACCCGCCAATACCTCGTCGACACGCTCGAGACCACGCTCGAACTGCTCGAAGGCGCGAACGAAGAAGATGCTTCGATGTACTTCTACCGCCTGGCGCTGTTCCACGAAGACGCGCGCGCCGAGGCCTTCGCCGTGCTGGCGCAGGCGCTCGGCCTCGATACCGGCCTGCTGCCCGCGCCGCCGAGCGTGGCGGCGCGTGCGCCGCTGCTGTTTCCCGCGACCCGCTTCAGGCTCGGTGCCGAGCCCGGCGGGTTCGTGTTCGACCATCAGAAGTGGGCCCACGAAGAGGCCGTGCTTGAATTCGAGATCGACGCGCAGGCCGTCAACTGGTCGCAATACGCCGAGTTCGTCGAAGACGGCGGTTACGACGAACGCCGCCACTGGAGCGAAGCCGGCTGGGCCTGGGTGCAGGCGACCGGCCGGCGTGTGCCGCGCTATGTCGACCAGATGCGCCAGGGCGTGTTGCAGCAGCGCTTCGGCAAGCTGATGCGTCTGCCGATGGCGCAGCCCGTCGTGCACGTCAGCTGGTTCGAGGCCGACGCGTGGTGCCGCTGGGCCGGGCGCCGGTTGCCCGCCGAGGTGGAGTGGGAAGCCGCGGCCTGCCTGGGTGGCACGCGCGGTTTTCGCTGGGGCGACGTGCGCGAGTGGACCGCCAGCACGATGCGCGTCTACCCCGGCTTCACGGCCGGGCCGGCCGCTGCACAACCCAGCCCGGAATTCGGGGCCGGCAAGGTGCAACGTGGCGCCTCGTTCGCCACCGCCGGGCGCCTGCGCAGCGAAAAAAGCCGGCACTCCGACGCGCCGAAGAACGATCAGGTTTTTGTCGGCTTCAGAAGCTGCGCAGCGTGAGCCGCCGTCACGCCGCTCACAGGCCCACCAGGTAGTGCGCCAGGTTCTCGATGTCCTGCGCGCTGACGGTGTTGGCCACGCTCGTCATCGTGCCGGCGTCGTTGGTGCGGGTGCGGGCCTTGAAGTCGGTCAGTTGTTTGATGATGTAGTCGTAGTGCTGGCCAGCGACGCGTGGCACCTCGTTCTGCCCGGCGAAACCGCCGAGGTGGCACATCGTGCACAGGGTTTCGTCGGACTTCAATTTGCCCAGGCGCGCTTTTTCTGGGTCGGTCTTGAAGGACTGCAGCGGCGGCTTCTGCTTCGAGAAGTAGTCCGAGATCTCGCGCATCTCGTCGCGTGTCAGGCCGGCGACCATCGGCGTCATCAGCTCGTTCGTGCGCCGGCCTTCCTGGAAGTCGCGCAACTGCAGGTAGAGGTAACGCGAGGTCTGACCCGCGAGGATCGGGAACTGCGCCACCGCCGAGCGCCCGCCCGGGCCGTGGCAGGCGGCGCAGGCCTCGGCCTTGGCCGGCACGCTGTTGGCAGCGCTCTGCGCGTATGCGCCGACGCCGCTTGTCGTGAGAAGAACGGCCAGAAACGCACGGGTCAGGGACTTCAAGTGGGCATCCTTCAAGCAGGTCGGGCATCAACGACAACCGGCCCCGGCGAACGAATCACCAGGGCCGGGTCGGGCGAACATCGATCTTAGTTCGTCACGGCAGCGCAAAAACGATCACCGAATTGCCACGCTTGAAGTCGAGCTGGGTGTTGCCACCGGCCGCGACAGCGATGTACTGCTTGCCGCCGGCCGTGTACGACACCGCCGGCGCGTTCACGCCGGCGCCGCACTGGTATTCCCAGAGCATCTTGCCGGTCTTCGCGTCGAAGGCGCGGAACAGACCGTTGCCTTCGCCGTTGAAGACCAGGTCGCCGGCGGTGGCCAGCACGCCACCGATCAGCGGCTGCTCGGTGTCGAACTTCCAGGCCATCTTGCCGGTGTCGAGGTTCACCGCCGCCAGGCGGCCCCACTGCTTCTCGGACGCGATCACCTTGAACGCACCGCCGAGCCAGAGCTTGCCGCCAGGGTACTTGGCCTCTTCGACGTGATACGTCATCGGCTGGTGCAGGTTGGCGGCATAGGCCAGGCGCAGTTTCGGGTTGATCGCCATCGGGCTCCACTCGACGCCGCCATTCGCACCCGGCAGCATGCGCGCACCGTCCTTGGTCGGCAGCACCCACATGTTTTCCTGCGGCACCATCGCCTCGGAAAAGCGGATCAGCTCGCCGGTCGCGCGGTCGTGCACATACACGTGGCCGGTCTTGCCGCCGTGGATCGCGACCTTGCGCATCTTGCCGTCTTTGCCCGCCGCTTCGGTCAGGATTACCGGCGACACCGCGTCGAGGTCCCACACGTCGTGGGCGACGTACTGGTAGTGCCACTTGTAGGCGCCGGTGTTCAGGTCGACTGCGACGATCGAGTCGGTGTAGAGGTTGTCGCCCGGCCGTTCGGCACCGTACAGGTCGGGGCTCGGGTTGCCGACGACGAAGAAGGCGGTGTTGCTTTCCTTGTCGACCGCCGGCGCCATCCAGACGCCGCCACCCAGCGTCTTGTAGAAGTCGCCGCCCTTGGCGAATTGCGCCTTCTCGGCCGCGATGTCACGGAGCATGTTCCGGCCGGTCGCGTCGTTGACGGCCCACACGCCCTCGTGGCCTTTTTCGGGCACGGTGTTGAAGGTCCAGAGCAGCTTGCCGTCGCTCGCGCTGTAGGCCTTGACGAAACCACGGATGCCGTATTCACCGCCGTTGGTTCCAATCAGCACCTTGCCGTCCACCGCCACCGGCGCCATCGTTTCCGAGTAGCCGAGTTCAGGGTCGCCGATCTGGGTCGACCACAGCGGCTTGCCGGTCTTGGCGTCGAGCGCGATCAGCTTGGCGTCGAGTGTGCCCATGTAGAGCTTGTCGCCCATGATCGCCACGCCGCGGTTGTTCGGGCCGCAGCAGTAGGTGGTGACGGCGCCCATCTTGTGCTTGTAGTGCCAGAACTCCTTGCCGGTGACGGCGTCGAGTGCGTAGACGTGGTTGTACGAGGTCGTGATGTACATGATGCCGTCGACCACGATCGGCGCCGTCTGCATCGACTCGAGCACCTCGGTCTGGAATGTGAACGCGGGCCGGAGCTTGGCCACGTTGCCCGTGTTGATCTGGGTCGCCGGGTAATAGCGTGTCTGCGCGTAATTCATGTTGGAGTGCAGGAAGTTCCGGGTGTCGGAACTGGCGCCGTCGAGCTGGCCCTGCGACACCGACACGGCCTGCGGCACCGGCACACCCGCGGCCGCGCCACCCTGGCCTGAAATTTCAGCTTGCGCCAGTGCGCCGGTGGCGAACACCGCCAGGGCCGAGCCCAAGGCGAGCGAAAGCCGCTGACGCTTCGGCAATGTGATGGTCTGCATGCGAGTCTCCTGAGATGTTGTCGTTGCTTTAATGGACTGCCGGGCTGGAACAGGCCAGCCTCGGTGAGGCAACACGAACGCATCGGCTCTATGCAGCACGCGACATGGGCTGGTGCTGCGAACGAGTCGGCGCGCGCGTATCCTCGAAGTCGAGCCTACTCACATTCGATGCAAATGAACACCCCGGTCAAACTCGGATTCACCCGGCTCCATGCGGCCCCTGGCGGTCCAGGGCGTCGTCGGCTGGTGCTGGTGCTGGTGGCGTTCGCCGCCCTCGTGGCCGGCCCGGCCTGGGCGCAGGCGCCGAGCAATCCGAACCTGAATGCGCAGTTGCTCGTGGGCGCGCGCGAGAACGACCTGGCCGCTGTTGAGCGGGCGCTGGCGCAAGGCGCGGCGCCAGAATCGCGCAACCGGCTGGGCAAGACGGCCCTGTTGATCGCCGCCGAGCGCGGCAATCTCGGCATGGTGTCGGCGCTGCTGAAGGCGGGTGCCGATGTCAACACCGCATCTCTCGAACGCGTGACGCCACTGATGGCCGCGAGCTACAAAGGCGCGGCCGACGTGGTCAAGCGCCTGCTCGATGCCGGCGCCAGAACCGACCCGATCGACCGCATGAACAAATCCGCGGTCGTGTACGCCGCCGGCCAGGGCCAGGCGGCGGCGCTCGACGCGCTGCTCGGCGCCGGGGTGGGCGTGAATGCAGCCTACGAGCACCAGCTCACCGCGCTGATGTGGGCGGCCGGCCAGGGCCACACCGAAGCGGTGAAGCTGCTGCTCGCACGCGGCGCGCAGGCGGTGCTGCGCGACGACCGCGGCCTGACGGCACACGACATCGCGCGCCAGGCCGGCCACACGGAAGTCATGGCCGTGCTGCCCGCGATCCCCTGATCGGCGTTCCGCCCCGACAGCGCCTGGCGTCAGCGCGCGTGGGGCTTCGGGGTGCGGTAGCTCCACCACGGCAGCACCTTGCGCAGTGACAGCACCTCAGCGCTGGCGCTGGCAGCGTAGCCGGGAATGCCTTGCAGCGTGCTCTGCCATGCGGGCTCGGCCAACGCCGTGAGCAGCGTCTGCACGTGCGGGTGGGCGAGGTGGCTGGCCAGCGTGACGAGAAAGTAGCGCTCTTCGCGCAGCGCCACGAATCCCAGCCCCTTGGCGCGCGCGGCTGCCTTGATGCCGAAGGCCACATCGGCACTGCCGCTCGCTACCGCTTCGGCGGCGGCGCGGTGCGAAGGCTCGAACCGCTCGAAGCTTTCGATCTGCTCTGGTGCCACCCGGGCTTCGGCCAGCAGCTGGTCGAGCACCACGCGTGTGCCGGTGCCACGCTCGCGGTTGACGAAGCGCAGCGCGGGGCGTTTCAGGTCGGAAAGGGTCTGGATCGCGAGCGGATTACCGGGCGCCACGAACAGGCCCTGCGTGCGCGTGGCGAAGCCGATCAGCTTGTGCCGCCCGGGCTGCAGCAGCGGCCGGTAGACCCGCGCCGTGGGCGAACGCGCGGGCGCGTCGGTCAGCGCGTGAAAGCCGGCCAGCAGGCAGCGCCCTTCGTTGAGGGCGGTGAGCGCGTCGACGCTGCCGGTGAACTGGATGTCGAGCTGCAAGTTGTGCTGCTGAGCCACCCAGTCGCGCAGGCGCGGCAGGGCTTCGTCGTGGCTGGCGTGCATCGTGATCACGCCGGCGCTGTCGTCGAAGGCGATCGAGAAGGCCCGCTCCAGTTCGTTGCGCAGCGCTTCGATCTGCGGCGCCAGCCGCGCCAGCGCGCGGCGCTCGGCCCACACCAGCTTTTCGCCAAAAGGCGAGAGCAGGGCGGGCTGGCCCTTGGCCCACAGCACGAGCGTCTGGCCGAGCTCGTCCTCCCAGCGCTTGAGCTCACCCCAGACGTGGCGGTAAGACAGGCCGAGCCGTCGAGCCGCGCCCGAGATCGAGCCGCTCGCATGCACCGCCGACAGAATCGCCATCAGCGGGTGGTGCAACTCGCGCTCGGTGCTGCGCTCGCCGGACAGCGTGTAGGTCAGTTCGACCTTATGCATGGGTGTTCATATCGCGTGGGTTCAATGGCGCGTCGAGAATCCCCGCAGTATGAAAGATGCCCGCCGGGATGAATGACTTCGCGCAGAGTTTTGCCACCGCCCTCGACCTGATCAGCGCTGCCGATGCGGTTATCGTTCACACCGTGGCCCTGTCGCTCGGGGTCAGCGGCGCGGCCTGCCTGTTCGGCGCCGGCTTCGGCCTGCTCGGCGGCGCCTGGCTCGCTGTGGCCCGTTTCCCGGGGCACCGCGCGCTGGTCACGCTGCTGAACACCTTGCTGGCGCTGCCGTCGGTGGTGGTCGGTCTGGTGGTCTACCTGCTGCTGTCGCGCAGGGGGCCGCTCGGCAGCTGGGGCATCTTGTTCACGCCCTCGGCAATGGTGATCGCGCAGACGATCCTGGTCGTGCCGCTGGTGGCGGCACTCACGCGCCAGCTCGTCGGCGACAGCCTGCGCGACGGCGGCGACCAGCTGCGCTCGATGGGCGCCGGGGCCTTGACCTGCGCACTGCTGATGCTGCTGCACGACCGCTGGGCCGTGCTCACGGTGCTGCTCACGGCCTTCGGGCGTGCGATTGCCGAGGTCGGCGCGGTGATGATCGTCGGCGGCAACATCGCCGGCGTCACGCGTGTGATGACGACCTCGATCGCGCTCGAAACCAGCAAGGGCGACCTGGCGCTGGCACTCGCGCTCGGCATCGTGCTGCTGGCCGTGGTCGGTGCCATCAACGTGCTGATCGGCTTCGCACAGCGTGGCCGCGGCTCGGCCCTGGCGGGCGCGCGATGAGCAGCAGTGCAACGCTGCTTCGCCTGACCGACGTGTCGGTGCAGTTCGGCCCGGTGCGCGCGCTGCGCCGCGTCGGCCTGGCGCTGAACCGTGGCGACTTCATCGCATTGATCGGCGCCAACGGCTCGGGCAAAACCACCTTGCTGCGACTGCTGCACGGTCTCGTGGCCTTCGACGGCACGCGCGAAGTGCTCGATGCCAAGGCCGTGCAAGTGATGGTGTTCCAGCGCCCGTTCATGCTGCGCCTGTCGGTCTTCAACAACCTGCAGGTTGCGCTCTGGCTGGCCGGCGTGCCGCGAGCCGAACGCGCAGAGCGCGCCCGGCAAGCCCTGCAGCGGGTCGGCCTGACCGAGCTGCGTGACCGGCCGGCGCGGGCGCTGTCGGGCGGCGAGATGCAGCGCCTCGCGCTGGCGCGCGCCTGGGCCGTGCGCCCGCAGATCCTGTTTCTCGACGAACCCACCGCGAGCCTCGACCCGTCGGCGAAGAAGGAGGTCGAGGCCCTGCTTGCCAGCTTTGCCGCCGAGGGCTTGACGCTCGTGATGAGCACCCACAACCTCGGTCAGGCGAAGCGCCTGGCCACGCGCGTGGTGTACCTCGACCACGGCAGCCTCGCTGTCGACCTGCCCACGGCGCGCTTCTTCGCCGAGCACGTGGACGACCGCGCCGGGCAGTTCCTGAAAGGTGAATTGACATGGGCTTTGGAGTGACCCGTCTGTTTCGCCGCATGTTGGCAGCGGTGTCGGTGTCGGTGTCGGTGGCCGCGACGCTGGGCGCGGCGTTGAACGCTCACGCACAGGCCCCCGAGCGCTTCATCGTGATGGCCTCGACCACCAGCACCGAACAGTCGGGCCTGTTCGCGCACTTGCTGCCGGCCTTCACGGCGGCCACCGGCATCGCCGTGCGCGTGGTGGCGGTGGGCACGGGCCAGGCGCTCGACATCGCCCGCCGTGGCGATGCCGACCTGCTGTTCGTGCACGACCGTGCGGCCGAAGACAAGTTCGTCGCCGAGGGCTTCGGCCTGCCGCGGCGCGACGTGATGTTCAACGATTTCGTGCTCGTCGGCCCAGCCGCCGACCCGGCCGGCGCACGCGGCCGCGACATTGCTGCCGCGCTGGCGCGGCTCGCGGCGTCGAACATCAGGTTCGTGTCGCGCGGCGACAAGAGCGGCACGCACGCCGCCGAACTGCGCTACTGGCAGCTCGCGGGCATCGACCCCGAGGCGAAGCCTGCCAAGCCCGCCACGCCCGCGTACAAGGCCTGCGGCTGCGGCATGGGGCCGGCGCTCAACATCGCGGCGGCGACGAACGCCTACGTCCTTGCGGACCGCGGCACCTGGCTGGGTTTCCGCAACCCGGGCGAGCTGCGCGTGCTGGTCGAGGGCGACCCTCGAATGGTCAACCCCTACGGCGTGATCGTGGTGAACCCGGCCCGGCACCCGCACGCCAAGGTGGCGCTCGCGCAAGCCTTCGCCGACTGGGTCGTGTCACCGGCCGGGCAGGCGCGCATTGCCGGTTTTCGCATCGGCGGCGAGCCGGTGTTCTTTCCGAACGCGACGCCTTGACGGCTCAGGGTGCTCGACACCCCGCCCGACGGCGATTTCGACCACCTCACGAAGTACCTCGCGAGCCAAACCGATGTGCCGATCACCATGGTGAACCTGCTCGACGAGAAGCGTGATTGATTCAGATCGAGCGTCGGCCTGCCGATGCCGGAGTCGCCGGCGGCGCTGTCGCTCAGCGTGGCGGGCCTGACGGTCGGCACCGTGTGCGCGTACGACCTGAAGCCACGCCAGTTGAGGGTTGCCGAAGTCGAAGCGCGCCGCCTCGCCGGCATCATCACCGCACTAGGGAAACCCCGTCCTTTGCGGGTTCGGGTGATACCCGAACAATGTTAGAGGAAGCGCCGCCATGATGCGGTTTTGCCCCATTGAGCCAACCGAAGGAGACTGCTGTGAGCGTTCCCATTTCATTGACCGTCAACGGCCGTGCCGTCAACCTGAGTGTCGACCCGCGCACCCTGCTCGTGCAGCTGATCCGCGAGAACCTGCAGATGACCGGCACCCACGTGGGTTGCGACACCGCGCAATGTGGCGCTTGCACCGTGCACCTGAACGGCCGCGCCGTGAAGTCGTGCTCCATGTTGGCGGTGCAAGCCAACGGCGCGCAGATCACCACCATCGAGGGCCTGTCCCAGAACGGTGCAATGCACCCGATGCAAGAGGCCTTCCGCGAATGCCACGGCTTGCAGTGCGGTTTCTGCACGCCCGGCATGGTGATGTCGGCGGTGCAATTGCTGGCCGACAACCCGAAGGCCACCGAGGCCGAGATCCGCGAGGGCCTGGACGGCAACATTTGCCGCTGCACCGGCTACCAGAACATCGTCAAGTCGATCCAGTTCTGCCAGTCGGGGGCCAAGGCCTCGATGGCTGCCTGATCGCGATCACGCCCACGCACACGGAGCACACACCATGACCGACATGACCCCGCCCCCGGGCCTGAACAGCCCCATCGGCAAGCCCATCCGCCGCCGTGAAGACGAGCGCTTTCTCACCGGCGTCGGCCAGT
>JAYVTD010000121.1:0-2279 GCA_043774765.1 Rhizobacter sp.
TGGTGATCAGCGCCACCGGGGTGAAGCCGAACATCGGCTTCCTCGAACACTCCGGCGTCAGGTGCCTGCTGGGCGTGCTGACCGACGAGCACTTGCAGACCAATGTGCCCGGCGTCTATGCCGCGGGCGATTGCGCCGAAGCCTTCGACAAAATCAGCGGCAAAACCATCGTCAGCGCGATCCAGCCCAATGCGGCCGAACAGGCCCGGGTGGCGGCCTTGAACATGGTCGGCCAGCGTGCCGAGCTGCGCGGCGTCACCCAGATCAACGTGCTCGACACGCTGGGATTGATCTCCACCAGCTTCGGCGACTGGCAGGGCGCGCCGGGCGGCGAGCATGTCGAGCTCACTGATCGCACGGCAGGCCGTCACCTGAGCCTGCAGTTCAGCGGCGAGCGCCTGGTCGGCTGCAACAGCATCGGCTGGACCGACCATGTCGGCGCGATGCGCGGCCTGGTCGAAGGCCAGATCAAGCTCGGCGCCTGGAAGCAGCGCCTGCTCGACGACCCGACGCAGTTAATGCCGGCCTACCTGGCCACAGCGCAGGCGCAGGAGCACAAGGCGCTTGTTCGGGCGTGAGCGGGCATGATGGGCGCATGAAGATCACCTTCAAGCTCTACGCCAGCTTGACCCAACACCTGCCCGCCGAGGCGCGGCGCAGCAACCAGATCGCGCTCGAAGTGCCAGCCGGCACCCCGATCGCCAAGATCATCGAACCCTTCGGCATGCCCGAGAAGCTGGTGCACCTGGTGCTCGTCAACGGTGTCTATGTGCCGCCGGCAGAGCGCTTGAGCTTCGTGCCCCAAGAAGGTGACGTGCTCGCGATCTGGCCGCCAATCGCTGGCGGCTGACCGGCGGCTGACCTGCGATGCAAGGCCACTACCCGCTCGCCTTCGAGCGCGAGATGGGCTGCACCGAAGCCGAGCTGCGCGGCTGGCTGCCGGGGGCTTCGCGCGAGCGATCCATCGCCTGGCGCGACGATGGCGCCGACATCGCATTCGACAACGGCACGGTGTTGATCGACTGGCGAAGCGGCGAGCCGCGCCGCATCGCACTGATCGTGCTGCCGCGCCTGCATGTGCGCTTCCAGGCGCGCGGCATCGACGAGGCCGCGTGGCAGCGCTTCATGCGCTACTTCGATCTGTACACGCAGCGCGGCGGTGGCTGACGGCGCAACCAGGTTGTGCTGCGGCGGGGCGCAGGTCGGCATGGGTTTTCCCTTGGATTGCGCCACCTCTACGTCTTATTGCCGAATCGTGGTATCTGCCTTGTCGCGGGCTGCACACAATCGGCCCACACATTCAAGGGCAGGCTGACGGCAACGATTCTTCGCGGCAGCGCCGTGGCCTGAAGGAGACCGACGATGCTCACCGATCGCACACTGCGGAGTTGTACCCGCGCCGGGCTGCCCATGCTGGCGCTGTTGGCGACTGCGCTGGCGCAGGCTGCTACGCCGAAAACGCAGGCCGCCGAGCTGCCGGCTGAGACCCTGACCGTCGCGCCGGGGCCCACCACCAGCGAGCGTATCTATGTCAACGACCTCGCGCTGAACCACCTGCCCGACACGCGGGTGCGCGTCTTCGACGGCCGCAGCGGCAAGCTGCTGGGCATGGTCTCGACTGGCTTTGTCGGCAACTTCACGGTCAGTGCCAAGGCCGATGAGCTCTATGTGGCCTCGACGTACCACAGCCGCACCTGGCGCGGCGAGCGCGTCGATGTGCTCGAGGTCCACGACACCGCGTCGCTGGCCTTCAAGTACGAAGTCGTGCTGCCGACCAAGCGCGCTCAGGCGTTGAATTACCGCGGCCTGGTGCGCCCGACCGCCAATGGCCGCTTCGTGCTGGTGCAAAACGCCACGCCGGCCAGCTCGATCACGGTGGTCGATTTGCAGCAGCGCAAGGTGGTCAGCGAAGTGCCGACGCCGGGCTGCTACCTCGTCTACCCGGCGGCCAGCCATGCGGCTCGCTTCTCGATGCTCTGCGGCGACGGCAAGATCGCCACTGTCACGCTGGACGAGCAGGGCCAGGTCAGTGATCGCCAAGTCAGCGCCAAGCTGTTCGACGCCGACGCCGACGCCTGGTTTCAGCATGCCGAGCAGGCCGGCGATCGCTACTGGTTCGTCTCGTTCAAGGGCGTGCTGACCGAGGTCGACCTCGGCGGCGCGGTGGCCACCGTGAAGTCGACCCGTGCGCTGGTCGATGCGGCCGGGCAACGGGCCGGCTGGCGCCCCGGCGGCTACCAGGCCTTCACGGTCGACGCGAGCGGTCGTTGGCTGGTGGC
>JAYVTD010000122.1:0-9338 GCA_043774765.1 Rhizobacter sp.
CTCGACCTGGTGCTCACGAGCCCCGACAACGCCCGCTTCGGCATCGGCCTGAAGGTCTCGGGCGCCGCCGACAGCACGCTGGTCTGGATCGACGTGCCGGCCGGTGGCCAGGCCTCGGCGCAGGTGAGTTTCGTGCCGGCGCTGCGCGGGCTGTACGACACGCCCGCGCTCAGCGCCGAAACGCGCTTCCCGCTCGGCCTGTTCCGCACCTGGGCGGTGTGGCGCCCGGCGGCGCAGCTGCTGGTCTACCCGAAGCCCGAGCAGCCGCCCGCGCCTTTGCCCGCCGCGCGCGCGGTCCCAGGCGGCAGCGGCACGTCCCGCAGCGCCGACAGCGGTGAAGTCGAAGGCGTGCGGGCTTACCGGCGCGGCGACCCGCTCAAGCTCGTGGCCTGGAAAAAGGCCGCGCGCACGCTCGAAAGCGGCGGCGCGCTCGTCAGCCGCGACACCAGCGCCTCGGCCCACCAGGAGCTCTGGCTCGACTGGCAGGCCTGCGCTTCGCTTGCGCCCGAAGCGCGCTTGTCGCGTCTGGCCGCGTGGTCGTTACTGGCACACCGCGCTGGCGCCGAGTTCGGCCTGCGCCTGCCCGGGCTTGAGCTTGCACCCGAGCACGGCGAAGCGCAAAAGCGCCGCTGCCTGGAGGCACTGGCGCTGTGGCGGTGAGCGGCAGCTTTGTCAAAATGGCTCTGCCTCAGTGGCCGGGCTGGAGCCACCTGCCGCGCGAAGCGCGCGACACGCTGTTCCTGCTCGGCGTGATTGCCTGGACAGTGCTGCCGCACGCCTCGCACCTGCCGCTGTGGTGCACGCTGCTGACGCTCGTGGTGTTGTTGTGGCGGGTGCGGCTCGCGCTCAACAATGCAGCGCTGCCGGGGCGCTGGGTGCTGGTGGCCGTGCTGCTGCTCGCCGCGGCGCTGACCTTCTGGTCGTTCCGCACGCTGCTCGGCAAGGAGCCGGGCGTGACGCTGACGGTCGTGCTGATGGCGCTGAAGACGCTGGAGTTGCGCGCGCGCCGTGATGCCTTCGTGGTGTTCTTCCTTGGCTTCTTCCTGATCCTCACGCACTTCCTGTATTCGCAGTCGCTGCTGGTCGCGGCCGCGATGCTGGTCTCGGTGTGGGGGCTGCTGACGGCGCTGGTGCTCGCGCACATGCCGGTCGGCCAGCCCAGCTTGCGCCAGGCCGGGCGGCTTGCAGCGCGCACCGCGCTGCTGGGCGCGCCGATCATGGCGCTGATGTTCGTGCTGTTCCCGCGCGTCGGGCCGCTGTGGGGCGTGCCGCAGGACGGCATGGCCAGCACCGGCCTGTCGAACAGCATGCGCATGGGCTCGATGAGCAAGGTCGCGCTCGACGACAGCATTGCGCTGCGGCTGCGTTTCGAGGGCCCGCCGCCGAAGCCCGAGACGCTCTACTTTCGCGGCCCGGTGCTGTCGCGTTTCGACGGCAACGAGTGGCGCCCGGCGGCCGCCTCTTTGATGCTGCCGCAGCAGCGCCGCCGCAACCTGCGTGTCGAAGGTGAGCCGGTGCGCTACGAGATGACGCTGGAACCGATGCGCCTGACGACGCTGCCGCTGCTCGAGGCCACCAGCAGCGCCCCGCAGATCGACGGCATGGCCACCTTCGGCATGGCCGACCTGCAGTGGTTCGCCGAGCGGCCGCTGTTCGAACGCGTGCGGTTCAGCGCCGAGGCCCACACCGAGTTTCAACACGGGCCGGTGGCGGACGACGTGTCGCTGCGGGAATTCGTGGAGCTGCCACCCAGCTTCAATCCACGCACGCTTGCCTGGGCGTTCGCCATGCGCCGCGACCCGCGCTACGCGCAGGCCGACGGGCGCACGCTGGCGCAGGCGCTGATGCAGCACATCCGCACTGCCGGCTTCAGCTACACGCTGGCCGCCGACCCGTACGGGCGCGACGCGATCGACGAGTTCTGGCTCGACCGGCGCGACGGTTTCTGCGAGCACTTCGCCGCGGCCTTCGTCGTCGTGATGCGCGCGCTCGACGTGCCCGCGCGTGTGGTCACCGGTTACCAGGGCACCGACCCCTTGCCGGTGGACGGTTTTTACCTCGTGCGCCAGAGTTCGGCCCACGCCTGGGCCGAGTACTGGCAGGCCGGTGTCGGCTGGGTGCGCGCCGACCCCACCGCGGCGGTGGCGCCCGACCGCATCAACCGCAGCGCCAACCTCGTGGCCTCGCCCGGCTTTGTGGCCGGCGCGCTGGGCAACGTGAGCCCGGCCTTGCTCGCACAACTGCAGAAAGGCTGGGAGCTCGTCAACAACCGCTGGAACCAGTGGGTGATGAACTATTCGCGCGGCCAGCAGCTCGACGTGCTGAAGAACCTCGGCTTCAGCTCACCGAGCTGGCAAGACCTGGCGATCCTGCTGGCCGGCGCGTTGAGCACGCTGGCGCTGGTGGGCGCAGGCTGGGCCTGGTGGGACCAGCACCGCGTCGACCCCTGGGTGCGGCAGATGCAGCGCCTGCGCAAGGCGCTGGTGATGCTCGGCGTCGAAGCGTCGAACCACGAAGCGCCGCGAGCGCTGGCCGCGCGTGTGCGCGGGCGCTTCGGTGCACACGGCGAAGCGCTGGCCGCGCTGCTCGATGCGCTCGACCGGCAACGTTACGGCCGCGGCAACGCGGCCCGGCCCGACCGGCAGCTGACGCGCCACTTCGTTTCACAGGCACGCCATATGCGGCTGCACCCGCGCGGATAATCGGGCGTTTCAGTGCCCGACCGATGTTGCCTCTTTCACTTCCCCGCGCCCTTGCGCTGAGCCTGCTGGCCTGCACCGTGTGCGCTGCGCTGGCCGCATCGCCGAAGCACAAAACCCGCGCCACCGAGACGGTGGCCGACAGCGCACCCGATGTCGTGACCTACGGCCGGCGTGACGACGTGATGCAGTTCGGCGCCGAGCTGGCCGAGCGCCGCGGTCTCGACGCCGCCTGGGTGCAGGCCGCTTTGCAACGCGCGCGCTATGTGCCGAACGTGGCGAAGTTCATCATGCCGCCACCGGCCGGCACCGCGAAGAACTGGGCCGCCTACCGCGCCCGCTTCGTCGAGCCGATTCGCGTGCGCGCCGGCCTCGCATTCTGGCGCGCGAACCAGAAGTGGCTCACCCTTGCCGAAGAGCTTTATGGCGTGCCGCCCGAAATCGTGGTGGGCATCATCGGCGTCGAGACGATCTACGGCCGCCAGATGGGCAACTTCCGCGTCATCGATGCGCTCGCCACGCTGGCCTTCGACTTCCCTGCCGGCCGCAAGGACCGGAGCCCGTTCTTCCGCGACGAACTCGAAAACTTCTTCGTGCTGTGCCACAGCGAAGGCGTGGAGCCGCTGGAACTCAAGGGCAGTTATGCCGGAGCGATCGGCATGCCGCAGTTCATGCCGTCGAGCTTCAACAAGTATGCGGTCGACCTCGACGGCGACGGCCACGTCGACCTGCACGCCAACGCCGCCGACGTGATCGGAAGCGTGGCGCACTACCTGGCCGAGTTCGGCTGGCAGCGTGGCCAACCGACGCGCTTCGACGTGGCGCCGCCGGTCGATGCGAGCGAACGTGCGCTGCTGCTCGGCCCCGACATCCTGCCGAGCTTCAGCGCCCGGGAATTCACCGAACGTGGCGCGCGACTCGACGGCGCGGCGCTGGCGCACGAAGGCAAACTCGCGCTGGTCGAGCTGCAGAACGGCGATGCGGCGCCAATCTACGTGGCGGGCACGGCCAACTTCTACGCCGTGACGCGCTACAACTGGTCGAGTTACTACGCGCTGGCCGTGATCGAACTCGGCGAAGCGGTGGCGCGTGAAATGTCCAGGGAAGAGGCTCGCCCGGCTCGTTGACGGCGTTTACTGCCGCGCCGCCAGCACCACCCGCGCCCAGCGCGCAATCTGGCGTGGCATGGCAGAGAAGTGCGTGCCGTAGAGCGGCGCGCCGTAGCGCAGCATCAGCAACACCAGCTTCGCGGCGAGTGCGTCGCCGGTGTCGGCGAGCCGCTGCAGCATCTCGAATGCCGGCTCCCATTCGCCACGCTCATAGAGCGTGATCGCCGCGTCGAAGCTCGCGCTTGGCACCAGCCGCCCCGCGGCGTGGCGCGAAGCATGCGACGACACCCCGCCGACCAGCGCGGCGCTGAGCACCATCGACGCACCCTGCCAGGGGTTGGTGCCATGAACCCAGCGGTGCTGGGCGAGTGATGGGGTGGTGGGGCTGGTGTTCATAAGGCGGCTCCGTGGTTCGTAGCGACGGTGAAGCTCGCGGCTGCTACAGGCTCGGCTGCGCTGCGAGGAACAGCCTGGCTGTCGAAGCTCATCGGGAACAGCCAGGGCACCGCAGCCAGCACAGCCGCGAGAGCCAGGAAGATGTTGGTCAAATCGAAACCACGCGCGCGGCGCGGCTTGCGGGTCGATCGACGACGGCGAGGTTCGGTCATGGAAGCACCTCCGGTGGTTGCACGAGGCACCCAGGTTGTCCGTGCTCTCATGGGGCAATACGGGGCGGCGCCGTGAAACCGGACAGCGAAGAATCACCTGCTCACAAAACCGCGAGCGCCAGCGGCACCAGCGGCGCGACCAGCATCGCCGTCAAGGCGAAGACGACACCGCCGATGATCCACATCAGCGGCGCCCAGGCACGCTCGGGCGAGTGCCAGGCGGCACCCGCGTCGAAGTCTTGTGTGTCGTTCATGTGCGCATTCCTTGACCCGGATCAAAGTCAATGCCACGAACTGTTCGCGGCTGGTGAATCGAGACGGGGTCAAGGGGTATACGGAGGAACGAAGTGCAACCGGACACGCGCCGGCGCTTTGTCATCTTTCTTTCGACAAGCGATGTTCTATGCGGTCTGCTGTAGCGGTTGCATGACGCCTGATCCTTCGGCAAGGCTATAGCCTTCGTGGGCCACACGAACGTCGGCAGGCTGCTCGCCTAAGAAATCTGCAAGCCCTGGCCGAAGATTCGGCGCAGGACCATTCGACTATGAAAACGTCACATCGTCGGATCACCGGGAGGGATGATCGCCCAAGTCGGGTCGCTCGGAGGAACAGTGATGCCCCCAGCCACTTGTTTGATTGTGTCAGTGTCCAACTGAACGGACGCTGACTTGACGTCGGAGTTAACCGGTGCCGCTGACTTCAATTCCTGCATTCTTTGCTCCTTTGTTCGGGCCGACGCCCATCGCCTGCCCGGTGCGATCTCTACCATCGTCAAACTCGTTGTACAACGGGTTTGTGAGAACCTGCTACCGGGCGCCCAGCACAACATGCAGCACTGGCGCGATTTGCTGACCGCTGTCTCGACGGAAAGCACAACCTGCCGAAAGTTGGGCGACTCCGGAACGCCCGCTCTACTGCTTCTTGTTGCTGAAGACCTTGGCTGCCAGGAAGCCGAGCGCGACGCCGACGATGACGCCAGCGATGAACCACGTCGGGTCGCTTGGGGTGGCCACATTGGGGGAATTCGGCGGGCACGAGGCGCAGGCGGCAACGGTCGATGCCTTGAGGGCCGCCGCCTCTTGCGAGAATGCCGGGATGCCGGAGAGAAGCATGACTGCGCCTGCAGCACTCCTGATTCTGAGTTCCATGGTGTTCCTTCTGGTTGGTCAACTGAAAAAATCGCGCCCCGATGAGCCGGTGCTCGGCATTCGCGCAGGCATCGTATCAACAGCCGGGCCTGCGACCGACGAATGTTCCAATCGGCGCAGGAGAGCAAGTACCTGGTGGTAGGTCGGAGCATCGGCCCCGAGCGCCTCTCGCAAAATTGGCTCCGCATGCCTTACCAGCGCGACCGCTTCCGGTACGCGTTGCAGTTCGGCAAGAGCCAAGGCATTGTTTAGCGCAAAGAGTTGTGTGTTGGGATGCTCTGGTCCGAACGCTTTGACGAACTCGACCTGAGCCCCTTGCAGCACAAGCAGTGCCTGTTGCGGTTGACCTGCTTGCAGGAGAGCGATGCCGGTCAGGGCGCGGCCAATGGCGGCGATCCGCAGAGCGCCCCCCTTCTTTTCTTCGGTTCCCAGCATCGCCAACGCAAGATCGGCCCAATGCCGGGCTTGAGCAGCATCGGCGGCACGCAGGCGAGACTCGGCAAGCGCCAGCAGCGCGGCGGCCTTGAACGTTGGCTTCATGGCCTGTTCCGCACCCGATTCGCCGAACGCACGGACCCTCTCGAACAGCGGTTGCAGTTCACGGGCACCAGAACTCACCGACCGCAATCGAAACTCGAGCAGGAGCGCCTCGATCTGAATGAAGGGAAACGTCGCGTCCTGCTCCATCGACTGCAATTGCGGCACGGTTCTCGCGGCCTCGTCAACTCTGCCCAATCTCAGCAGGGTTTGCCCCTTCTTGAGGAGCAAGTAGCGGCAAGTCCGCTCATTCGCTCCCAACGCTTCTGTGCAATGGGGTAGCGCCACGTCGACCAATGCCAATGCTTGGGCAAAGCGGCCGGCCGCGACCAGCAGATTGACGTTTTCCCAATCCATGGACGCAATCTCACCCGCACTGAGCCCTCGAACCCGGGCAGAAATGCGCCGCAAGTCGTCTTGCAATGCCAACGCTCCGTCGAAGTTTCCTCGGTCGCGCTCTGCGCGGAATAGCGCCTGACCCAGCCTGAAGGTGCCCAGGTGTTCCGCGCCAAGTGACTGCATTGCCGCCGCGCGCGCGGCGGACAACAGATCGCGAGCACGCTCGGCGTCGCCACCATTCAATGCGACCCTGCCAGCCACCTCGGCCATGCGCGCGTTGAGCTCAGCATCGTTGGTTGGTCGATCACGCACTGACTCAGCGCCTTGCAGCAAACGTGTCGCCAGCACCAAGTTATTCATCTGCAGCGCGTTGTATGCATGATCAGCACGCGCTATTGCCTCGTCGCGCGGCTGATGAAGTTCGGAATAGATGCGCACCAGCTCAGCAAACGTGCTGTCCGCAGTAACGTATTCACCCATGTCGCTCTGAATCTTCGCAATCCCCCGCATCAACTCCGCCTGTAGCCGCGGCTGCCCGGCCAACCGCGTCAGCACATCCTTGCGCCCGGTCTCCAGCAGATCACGCGCCGTGATGTCGGCACCGCGCGACTTTTCCTGGTCAGCGCGCTGAAAGATGTTCAGCATGAAATCGCGCGCCGCCACCGCCCGCGCCGATTCTTCGCGCGCCTGCAAGCCCATCACCACCGCCACCGCTGCCACGCCGATCAGCGACAGCACCGCCGCAGCGCCGAGCGCCACCCCCAAGCGATGCCGCAAGGCGAACTTGCCGAGCCGGTACGCGGTGCCCGGCGGCGTGGCCTGCACCGGCTCGCCGGCCAGCCAGCGGTCGAGGTCGGCGCGCAGCGCGTCGACCGACGCATAGCGCCGCTCGGGTTGTTTGGCCAGCGCACGCAGGGTGATGGCATCGAGATCGCCCGCCAGCCGCTTGCTCAAGGCGTTGGGCGTGGTGCCACGCGCTGCGGCCACGTTGCCTGCCAGGCTGCGCCGGCTCGGCGCGCGCGGGTCGAGGTCGACGATGGCCTGCTCGAGCTGCGCCGCCGATTCCATCTTCAGCTCATAAGGCCGCTGGCCGCACAACAACTCGTAGAGCACCACGCCGAGCGAATAGACGTCGCTCGCGGTCGTGAGCGCTTCGCCCAGCAGTTGTTCGGGGCTGGCGTATTGCACGGTCAGCGGGCGACCGGCCACGCGCGTGAGTTCGGTCTCATCGAGCGTGCTGCCTTCGGGCTCGACCAGCTTGGCGATGCCGAAGTCGAGCAAGCGCACTTCGCCCTGCGCGGTGACGAGGATGTTGCCGGGCTTCAGGTCGCGGTGGATCACGAGGTTGGCGTGCGCGTGCTGCACCGCGAGCAGCACCTGCCGGAACAGACGCACACGGCCTTCGATGCCCAGCGCGGTCTTGTCGCACCAGACCGTGAGCGGCTCGCCTTCGACATATTCGAGCGCGAGCCACGGTTGCCCCGAAGGCGTGACGCCGGCATCGTGCAGGCCGGCGATGTGCGGGTGGTTCAGCGACGCGAGGATGTCGCGTTCGCGGGCGAAGCGCTGCGCGAAGCTGTCGCGCTGCGTGCTAGAAGCGGTGCGGAACAAGAGCTTGATCGCCACCTGGCGCCGGAATGCGCCATCGTCGCGCTGCGCCAGCCACACTTCGGCCATGCCACCCTGCCCCACATGGCGGATCAGCCGGTACGGGCCGACGCGACTGCCCTGCGCCCATTCGTGCACCAGCGGCTCGGGCTCGACCGGCAAGGCCGGCAAGGTGGCCAGGAAGCCGTTGCCACGCACCTTGGAGCAGGCCGCGAGCATCTGCTGCAATTGCCCCAGCAAGGGGTGGGCCTTGGCCTGCAGCCCGGCGAGCCAGCCATCGAGCGCGGCGCCATCGAGCGCGTCGGCTGTTTCGTACAGCGCCGAGAGTTCCTGCCAGTCTGCTACCGGGTGCCGCTGCATGGAGCTTGTTGTCTCAGTTCGTTCAGGGCGAGCATAGAGGCAGCGCAGGCTGGCTGCAATCCGGCAAGCTTGGGGCTCGATTCACGCCTGTATACGGATTCCGGCAGCCGAACCGGACGCGTTGGTGGACGCCGCCGCAAGCAGGCTGCTACGCTCGCCGCATGAGCCCCGAAGAGCCGCAGGCAAAGCCCCCCGAACCCGCGCTGGCCGACCCGCCGATCACGCAGCTGCTGCACCTGGCCGCGAGCGGCGACCGCGCTGCGCTCGACCAGGTCTACCAGTCGCTCTACCCCGACCTGAAACGTGTGGCGCGCGCCCGGCTGCGCGGCCAGGGCCGGGCCGACAGCATGGACACGACGGTGCTGGTGCACGAGAGCTTTCTGCGCCTCGTGAACGCGCGCGGGCTGCGGCTCGAAGACCGGCGCCATTTCTTCGGCTACGCCGCGAAGACGATGCGCAACATCATCATCGACAGCGCCCG
This sequence comes from Rhizobacter sp., assembly GCA_043774765.1. Classification (GTDB taxonomy): domain Bacteria; phylum Pseudomonadota; class Gammaproteobacteria; order Burkholderiales; family Burkholderiaceae_C; genus LMDS01. The sequence continues at coordinate 8,890 of JAYVTD010000122.1, forward strand.
CGAGCGGCTCGCCGAGCGTCGGGGCGGCGGTGCAGAACACGTGACGCTCGGTGCCGACGATGCGCTGGCGGTGGCCGAAACGCAGGCCAGCGAAGAGCTGATCCAGGTCGGCGACGCGCTGCAGGAGCTGGCCACGGTCGACCCGGAACTGGCCGAGCTGGTCGAGATGCGCTACTTCGGTGGTTACAGCGAGGCCGAGATCGCCGAGCTGCAAGGCGTCACCGAGCGCACAGTCCGCCGGCGCTGGGACAAGGCGCGGGCCTGGTTGTACCTGGCGCTCGGCAAGGCCTGAAAGCCTGAATGCTTTCTGCCCGAAAGCTTCAGCGAGCCAGGTTCAACACCCGCCAGCCCGCGCTGCGCGCATGGGCCAGCAAGCGGGCGTCCGGGTCCACGGCCACCGGCTCGCCGACGGCGCCGAGCAAGGGCAGGTCGTTGCTCGAATCGCTGTA
>JAYVTD010000123.1:0-8847 GCA_043774765.1 Rhizobacter sp.
GATTCCCAGGCCCACCGGGCGATGCTTCAGATTCGAGTCGCGCGCTTTCTTGACGGCGTAGTAGTTGATGTCGATTACGTTGTCGAGCATTCGCATCGCGGTCGCGATCGTCTTCTTCAGCTTGTCGTGGTCGATCTGAACGACATCGTTCTCGCGTTTGAGGTGATGCACCAGATTCACCGAACCCAGGTTGCACACCGCGATCTCGGTCGCGCTGGTGTTGAGCGTGATCTCGGTGCACAGGTTGCTCGAATGAACGACGCCCACGTGCTGCTGCGGAGAGCGCACGTTGCAGGCGTCCTTGAACGTGATCCAGGGGTGGCCGGTCTCGAACAACATCGAGAGCATCTTGCGCCACAGGTCACGCGCAGGCGTCTTCTTGAAGAGCTTGATCTCGCCCCGCGCGCACTTGCCTTCGTAGGCGGTGTAGGCCACTTCGAAGGCCTTGCCGAACTTGTCGTGCAGGTCGGGGCAGGTGCTCGGCGAGAACAGGGTCCAGTCGGTGCCGTCCATCACACGCTTCATGAACAGGTCGGGAATCCAGTTCGCGGTGTTCATGTCGTGGGTGCGGCGGCGGTCGTCGCCGGTGTTCTTGCGCAGCTCCAGGAATTCTTCGATGTCGAGGTGCCAGCTTTCCAGGTAAGCGCAGACCGCGCCCTTGCGCTTGCCACCCTGGTTGACGGCCACCGCCGTGTCGTTGACGACCTTGAGGAAGGGCACCACACCCTGGCTTTTACCGTTGGTTCCCTTGATGTGGCTACCGAGCGCGCGCACGTTGGTCCAGTCATTGCCCAGGCCGCCGGCGAACTTACTCAGCAGCGCGTTCTCTTTCAGCGCTTCGTAGATACCGTCGAGGTCGTCGGCCACGGTCGTGAGGTAGCAACTCGACAGTTGCGAGCGGCGCGTGCCGGCGTTGAACAAGGTCGGCGTGCTGCTCATGAAGTCGAAGCTCGACAGCACTTCGTAGAATTCGATCGCACGCGCTTCGCGGTCGATCTCGTTCAGCGCCAGGCCCATCGCCACACGCATGTAGAAAGCCTGCGGCAACTCGATGCGCGCTTCTTCTATGTGGAGGAAGTAGCGGTCGTACAGCGTTTGCAGACCGAGGTAGTCGAACTGCAGGTCACGGTCGGCCTTCAGCGCCGCGCCCAGACGGGCCAGGTCGAACTGCAGCAGTTTTTCGTCCAGCAGTTCAGCGCGCACGCCCTTCTGGATGTAGCCCGGGAAGTACTCGACGTAACGCGCGTGCATGTCGGCATGCAACACCTCTTCGCCGAGGATCTCGCGGCGGATCGTGTGCAGCAGCAGGCGCGCGGTGGCGCGCGTGTACCCCGGATCCTTTTCGATCAGGGTGCGCGCCGCCAGGATCGACGCCTTGTGCACTTCATCGATCGGCACGCCGTCGTACAGGTTGCGCCGCGTCTCGGCCAGGATCGGATCGGGTTTCACGTCGGCACCCAGGCCGGCGCAGGCCGAGTCGATCAGTGTCTTCAGATGCGCCAGATCGAGCGGCACGCGCTGGCCGCGGTCGAGCACGGTCAGGGAAGGCTCGACCTGCGCTGCCGGCTGGCCTTGCCGGGCGCGCTCCTGCGAACGGCGCTCGCGGTACAGCACGTAGGCGCGCGCCACTTCATGGTGGCCGCCGCGCATCAGGCCGAGTTCGACATGGTCCTGCACGTCTTCGATGTGGAAGGTGCCGCCGCCCGGACGCGAACGCAACAGCGCACGCACCACTGACTCGGTCAGCCCGTCGACCGTCTCGCGCACGCTGGCCGAGGCCGCACCCTGTGTGCCATGAACGGCCAGGAATGCCTTCATCAGCGCCACCGCAATCTTGTTCGGCTCGAACGACACGACCGCGCCATTGCGTCGGATGATCTGGTAACCCTGGTAGACCGAAGGCACGGGGTTCGCAGCGGCCATCGGGCGAAGCGCAGCGGCAGTGGACGAGATCGCGGTAGAAACGGTTTGCATGGATGCTCTCTTGGGTTTTGATTCGCCGCCGGAGCGGGCTTGACTTGTTCTTTTTTCTCGCGCCGTGCTTATGGGCGGAATGCAGTGGAACACCGGCCAGTGAAACGACGCTCCCGCGGTCGACTCCGCACGCCGCAGAGGCCTTGAGCGTGGCCGCACCGAGCGCCACCTCGCGGGGCGAGGCCGCTTGTGTCGGGCAGTCCGGATGAGCTCATGGAGTGGGCTTTTGGCACAGCGATTGACGTGCTGAAGAATAACACGGTCACACACTATATCTGGGGTCTGACAGCTCAACAAGCACTAGCTGTAGCGTATGAACCCTGATGTGAAGCGCGCCACATTCCGTGAAGAAATTGAATTTCGCCGCGCCGCCGAAGGCTCAGCCGGAAGCACGCACCTCGTTCGGGAAACGGCCCTCGGGCCAACCCAGCGCAGCCTTCAGACGAGCCCAGTCGAAACCCGGCCCTGGGTCCTGTTTTCGCCCCGGCGCAACGTGTTCGTGCCCGGCCAGCGCGGTGATCGGATAGTGTCGCGCCAGCGCCTTAACGAGCGCCGTCAAGGCCTTGTATTGCGGCAGCTCGAAGAGCGCGCCTTCCAGCCCTTCGAGCTCGACGCCGATCGAAAAATCATTGCAATCAGCGCGCCCGCGCCAGCTCGATGCGCCGGCATGCCAGGCCCGGTCGTCACACGAAACGAACTGCAACAGTTCGCCGTCGCGACGCACCAGAAAGTGAGCCGACACCCGCATGCCGCGGATCTGCGCGTAATAAGGATGGGCGTCCCAGTCGAGCCGGTTCGTGAACAGACGCTCGATCGCATCGCCGCCGAATTCACCCGGCGGCAGGCTGATCGAATGGAGGAGCACCAGATCGACCGCCAAGCCTGCCGGGCGCGCGCCGAAGTTCGGTGACTCGCAGCGCCGCGCCTTGTGCGACCAGCCTGCGTTCCAGCGCACAGCATTCACTCGCGTTCGGGGCCGCCGGCGTCGCCGCCCACGTTGACATTCAGGCGCGCCATGCGGTAACGCATCTGGCGCAGCGACAAGCCCAGGCCCGCGCCCGCGGCGGTTCGATTGAAGCGGTGCTGCTCGAGCGCACGCACCAGGATGTCACGTTCGACAGCGTCGAGGTACGTCGCCAAGTCGTGCGGCAAGGGCTCTTCGATCGGCACCATCGGCGCCAGTGCGCGCGTGGCCTGCAGCACCTCGGCATCGGTCTGCCCCATGATCCTCTCGAGCTCGATCGCCGAGGTGTCGTTGAACACCGTCTCGGGCAGGCCCAGGTCGTAGACGTCGATCACCTCGCCGCCCGACAGCGCCACCGCGCGGTGCAGCAGGTTTTCGAGCTCGCGCACATTGCCCGGGAACGAGTAACGCTCCAGATGCACCATCGCCTCGCGTGTCAGGCGCGCCGGAGTCGCCACGCCGGCGTCCTTCGCGATGCGCGCCAGCACCCGTTCGCTGATCGAGGCCAGGTCTTCGAGGCGCTCGCGAAGCGGCGGCACACGAATCTGGATCACGTTGAGGCGGTAATAGAGGTCCTGGCGAAACTGACCGGCCAGCACTTCGGCCCCCAGGTCTTTGTGGGTCGCGCTGAGCAGGCGCACGTTGACCGGCACTTCGCTCACCGCCCCCACCGGCCGCACCGAACGTTCCTGGATCGCGCGCAGCAACTTCGACTGCATCGGCAAGGGCAGGTCACCGATCTCGTCGAGGAACAAGGTGCCGCCATTGGCCGCCTGGAAGAACCCGGCCCGGTCTTCCATCGCGCCGGTGAACGCGCCCTTGCGGTAACCGAAGAACTCGGCCTCGAGCAACTGCTCGGGGATCGCGCTGCAGTTCACCGCGATGAAAGGCTGGCCGTTGCGCACGCTGACCTCATGGATAGCGCGCGCCACCAGTTCCTTGCCGGTACCCGACTCGCCGGTCACCAGCACCGGCGCCATGCTGCGCGCCACCTTGTCAACGAGCGAACGCACCTGCTCCATCGCCGACGACTGCCCTGCCATGCGCTGCAACGCCGGGCTGCCCGAAGCCACCGGCACCGGCGCGGCCACCACCGGCCGGGGCGCCCGCGGCGCCACGACGCCACCCTGTTCCGACGGCAGGCTGGCCGGATCCATGGTCGGCACGACGACGCTGCCGCGGCCGAGCGCCGACGCCACCACCGCGCGAAACTGTTTCAGGTCGACCGGCTTGGTCAGGTAGTCGTAGGCACCGGCCTTCAGCGCCTCGACTGCGTTCTCGGCCGAGCCGTAAGCGGTGATGACGATCGCCTTCTCGCGCCGGCCGCTCTCTTCGAGCCAACGCAACACGTCCAGGCCGGTGCCGTCGGGCAGGCGCATGTCGGTGATCACGGCGCTGTAGGTGCGGTCTTTCAGATGCAGCAGCGCGTCCTGCACCGTGCCTGCGGTCTCGATGTCGTAACCCTCGCGCAGCAACGTCAGCTCGTAGAGTGTGCGAAGGTCGGGTTCGTCGTCAACGACCAACAGACTGAAGTGCGAAGCGGTGGTCATGAGGTGAGGTGTTGGCGGGCTTCGGCGGGGCTGAGCGCCCGGCGCCGCATCTCGACGAAGAACTCGTTGCGCTGCGCTTCGCCGACGGCACGCAGCCGGTAGTCGAGGCTGGCGCCGTATCGCTCGCACAGCTCACGACAAATATACAGGCCCAACCCGGTGCCGCGGCTGCGGGTCGAGAAAAACGGCTCGAACAAGTAGGGTTCCACATCGGGCGGAATCGGCGCGCCATCGCTGGCGATGCTGAGGAAAGCTTGGAGCCCGTGCCGCGAGTCCAGCCGCAGGTGGATCGCACCCGGCGTCTGGCTGGCGTAGCGCCGCGCGTTGTCGAGCAGGTTGACGAGCACGCGGCGCAGGTGCTCGGCGTCGAACACCACACCCATCGGCTCGCCCGGCAGCTCGATGCGCATCACACTGCCCTCGCCCAGGCTCACACCGGCGGCACGCGCCCATTCGGTGCACACCGCCATGACCTGCGCCGTCGCGTCGATCGCGCCGACCTCCTGCACCGCACCCGGCGCCACTTCCATCACGTCGTCGACGATGCGCTTCAAGCGCTCGACGTTGTCGCTCACCATGCTCATCAGACGGCGCTGCGCCGGGTCGGCCACGTCTTCGAGCAGCAGCGCGTTGGCCTGCGAGATGGCGGCCAGCGGGTTGCGGATCTCGTGCGCGATGCCAGCCGACATGCGGCCCATCGCCGCGAGCTTTTCCTGCCGGCTGCGGGCCTGCATGTTGCGCACGTCTTCGAGAAACAGCACGCAGAATTCTTCGGTCGCCTGCGGCTCGCGCTTGCGTGTGAAGCGGATGCGCGCACGCAGCGTGCGCTGCAGGCCGGCTTCGAAACGCAGCACCACGTCGCGCCCGGCCTCCGGCCACGACGCTTCGACGAATGCCCGCTCGACCGTGCCGACGAGCGAGCCCCAGGCCTGCACGCCACGCAGCTGGAACGGCGCCGGTCGGCTCATGCCGCTGGGCGCGAGCAGCGCGCGTGCCGCCGGGTTGGCGGCACGCACCCGGCCGCGCCGGTCGACCACCAGCACGCCCTCTTCCATCTCTTCGATCACGAGCCGGTTCAGTTGCGCTTGCTGGCGCGCCATCTCCATGCTGCCGCGAGCGGTCAGCTCCTCGCGCGCCAGGCGCCCGGCGAGTTCACCGGCCAGCACCGTGATCACGAAGAAACCGCTGCCGGCCAGACCGGCCTGCGTGATCTGCAGCGCACTGTCACCGCCGGAATAACGCGCCAGCCACGCCGTCACCAGCAAGGCCAGCGTGACCGCCGCGGTGGTGGCCAGCGCCAGGATGCGCGGCGTCAGCACGCCGGCCATCAACACCGGCATCACGAGCAGCGCCAGGTAGTTGAGGCTCGCCACCGGCGCCAGCACGTGCAGCACCATGAAACACACCAGGTCGACGCCGATCGTCACGAGCCACTGCGGGCTGCGCAAGCGCACCAGCGCGCCCGGTGCAGCCGCCGGGCGGTAACGCGGCAGCAGCCACAGGCTGATCGCCAGTGCCGCGTAGGCGATGCTGGTGATGATCACCGGGTAGGTGGGCCGCGAGCCGAACAGGCCCGCCGCTCCCAGCGTGGCCACCAGCGCCACCCCGAGCGCGGCACGCGCGGCGATAAAGGTACTGTAGATGCGCTCGAACGCGCTCGTGCCCGACTTGACGGCGCGCGCCGCCTGGCGCGAGAGAAAACGCGAGTCCTTCGGGGCCGAGGCCGCCTGGTGCAGACCATTCGTGAAGTGCGATTCGTCGTCGGCCGCCACTTCTTCATGGAGCTCGGTGTCAGCACCGAAGGCGCCGAACCACGACTCTTCCACGACGACCGGCTTGCGGCTGCCGGGCCGCTCGGAAAAGCGCCGCTCGGCCGTGCTCATGAATCGGGGTGGGCGCGCTCGAACGCGGCGCGGTGCGCGTCGCCACAAAACACGCCGCCTTTGCCGGGCAAGGCTTCGTCGCGCGGCAAATGCACGCCGCAATGGGCGCACGCCAGCATCGGCTGCGGCTCGGCGGCCGGATTCGTCGGCCGGGCCGTGGGCGGCGGTGTGCGGCGGCGGCGCTGCCCGCCGCGCAGCAACCACAACAAGAGGAACACAGCGACGAGGAACAGGAATATCTTCATCTCAGCACCCGCTCAAGCCGCCGACCCGCGGTGCAGCAGCACCTCGAGCACGAAGCGCGAGCCCACGTAAGCGAGCAGCAGCAAGGCCGCGCCCGCGTACACCCAGCGCGTGGCCGCAGGGCCGCGCCAGCCGAATGCCCGGCGCCCGGCCAGCAGGCCTGCAAAAACCACCCAGCCGAGCGTCGAGAACACGGTCTTGTGGTCCCAGCGCCAGGGGTTCGCGAACCACGCGCCGAGCAGCAGCGCGGCCGAGAGCACCACGAAACCGGCCGCCACGAAACGAAACGTCAGACGTTCCAGCCGAAGCAAGGGCATGCCCTTCATCGCACCGGTCGTGGCCCCCGCTGCCGGCCGCATCTGGCGCTCCGCGCGCGCGAGCATCGCGGCATGCAACACCGCTGCACCGAACAGGCCGTACGACGCGATGCCGAGCACCCAGTGCAGCGGCGCCCAGCGTGAAGCCACCAGCGGCCGTGCCTCGCCGGGGAACACCCACGCGAGCACCACCACGACGACACCGAGTAAAGCCAGCGTGCGGCGCACTCCGGGCAAGGGCACAACGCGGCTTTCGACGACATAGACGGCGAGCACCAGCCACAACGTCATCGACAGGGCCGGCGCGAAGCCAAAACGGGCCACGACCACTTCGCTCCCCAGCCCGGCGATGTCGACCACGAGCGCGACCGCATGCGCGACCCAACCGACCAGCAAGGCCGCACGCAACGCGCCGCCGAATCGTTCACCGAGCCCGACCGCCATGGCATACGCCACCACAGCGAGCAGGCTGGGCAGGCCCAACGCCAGCGCGGCTTCGCCCGCAGCAGGAGTACCGAACGATAGAATCATGATGACAGTGTACTTTCGTGCCTGCACGCTCAAGGCTCGCTCAACACCGAATGGCTTCCACCCTCACCGACCGCCTGAGTCGGCTCGTCAAGACGATGCGCGGGCAGGCCCGCATCACCGAAGACAACGTGCAGGACATGCTGCGCGAAGTGCGCATGGCGCTCCTCGAAGCCGACGTGGCACTGCCGGTCGTTCGCGATTTCATCGCGCGGGTGAAAGACAAGGCGCTCGGCGCCGAAGTCGTCGGTTCGCTCTCGCCCGGTCAGGCGTTGGTGGGCATCGTCAACCGCGAACTCGCGGCAACGATGGGCGAAGGGGTTTCCGACATCAACCTCGCGGCGCAGCCGCCGGCCGTGATCCTGATGGCCGGCCTGCAGGGTGCGGGCAAGACCACGACGACCGCCAAGCTCGCCAAGCACCTGATCGAAAAGCGCAAGAAGAAGGTGCTGACGGTCTCGGCCGACGTGTACCGCCCGGCCGCCATCGAGCAGCTGAAGATGGTGACGAAGCAGGCCGGCGCCGAGTGGTTCGCGTCGAGTGCCGAAGACAAGCCGCTGGCCATCGCGCTGGCCGCGCTCGACTACGCGCGCAAGCACTACTTCGACGTGCTGCTCGTCGACACCGCCGGCCGCTTGGGCGTCGACGCGGCGCTGATGCAGGAGATCAGCGAACTGCACGCCGCGCTGAAACCCGTCGAAACCCTGTTCGTCGTCGATGCGATGCAGGGCCAGGACGCGATCAACACCGCCCGCGCCTTCAAGGAATCGCTGCCGATCACCGGCATCGTGCTGACCAAGATGGACGGCGACTCGCGCGGTGGCGCGGCACTGTCGGTGCGGCAGATCACCGGCGCGCCGATCAAGTTCGCCGGCGTCAGCGAGAAGATCGACGGCCTCGAAGTCTTCGACGCGCAGCGCCACGCCGGCCGCGTGCTCGGCATGGGCGACATCGTCGGCCTGGTCGAAGAGGTGCAAAAAGGCGTCGACATGGCGGCGGCGCAGAAGCTCGTCGACAAGGTGAAGTCTGGCGACGCGTTCGATCTGAACGACTTCCTCTCGCAGATTTCGCAGATGAAGAAGATGGGTGGCCTCTCGGGCCTGATGGACAAGTTGCCGACGCAGATGATGGGCAAGGCCGCCAACCTCGGGCAGGCCGACATGGACCGCGCCGAGCGCGACGTGCGCCGCATGGAAGGCATCATCTGTTCGATGACCCCGCTCGAACGCCGCAAGCCCGACCTGCTCAAGGCCACGCGCAAGCGCCGCATCGCGGCAGGTGCCGGCGTTCAGGTCCAGGAAGTGAACCGCCTGCTCAACCAGTACGAGCAGATGCGCGACATGATGAAGAAGATGAAGGGCGGCGGCATGATGAAGATGATGAAACGC
>JAYVTD010000124.1:0-4777 GCA_043774765.1 Rhizobacter sp.
GCGATCGTGCGTGATGCGCGGTTTCAGGCCACGCTGCTCGATCTTCTCGGGTTTCTGCATCGTGACGAGACGGGTCCATCACCGATGCCTCCGGCCAAGGCGCTGAAGCACATCAGGCAGCGTCTGTCGAAGTTTCACAAACAAGTCGCGAACGGCGGCAAACGCTTCGAGCAGTTGCTTCTGCCTGAGCAGCACAAGGTGCGCAAGCGGCTCAAGCGCTTGCGCTATCTGGTGGGCTTTGTCCAGCCGCTGTGGCCGGGTCGGGGCGCACGGCGCTACCTGGCGCGCCTGGGCCCCGCGCAAGACGCGCTCGGTCGGCACAACGACATCGCCGTGGCACTGGCAAACTTCCGAAGGGACGCCGAGCAAGACCCGAAGGCGCTCTTCGCCGTGGGGTACCTGCAGGCCTGTCTCGACACCACGGCACGTGCCTCGCGTGCCGCGTTGACGCGGGTCACCGACCGGTCACGGTTCTGGAAGGGCTGAGCAAGCGCCTTTTCGCCGACGCACCCGGAGCGGTAGCGGCAACGAATGACAAGCCCTTCGTTCGCATTCGATGACGGTTCCGATCCGAACGGCTCATTGACACCGCCCTGTCATCAGCGCTCGGGACACTTCTACCGTGACCAACTGACACAGGATTCAACGCCCACCCCAAGAGCGAAACCGGCACGCAGGTTTCGGCTGCGAGGGCAGAGCGTCGAGCACATGAAAAATGTCGAGCTGATCTATTTCAACGCTGGCGGCGGCCACCGCGCCGCTGCGCAGGCTCTCGAAGCCGTGATCCACACGCAGCGCCGGCCCTGGCAGGTGCGCCTGACCAATCTCTTCGAGGTGCTCGATCCGCAGGGCCGCTTTCCCAGGCTCACCGGCTTCACGCCGGAGGATTACTACAACGTGCGGCTGGCGCGCGGCTGGACCCTCGGCCTGGCACAGGAGCTCAAACTGCTGCAGGTGATGATCAGGCTGGCGCACCCGTCGCTTGTGAAGTGCCTGCATCGGCACTGGGCCCACAGCGCACCCGACCTGGTGGTCTCGCTGGTGCCGAACTTCAACCGCGCGATGTTCGAGAGTCTCGCGAGTGCACGGCCCGGTGTTCCGTATGTGACCGTGATGACCGACATGGCCGACCACCCACCGAACTTCTGGATCGAACCCGGTCAGGCACAGCACCTGGTCTGCGGCACCTCGCAGGCAGTGGCGCAGGCGCGTGCGCTGGGCTACAGCGAGCGCAGGCTTCACCTCGTGTCGGGAATGATCCTGCGGCCGGGCTTCTATGAACCCGCGTTACCGGATCGCAGCGCTCAACGGCAGGCGATCGGCCTCGATGCCGAGACACCCACCGGCGTGGTGCTGTTCGGCGGCCAGGGCTCGAGCGCGATGCTTCGCATTGCCACGCAACTGCACGACGTGCCACTGATCCTTCTGTGCGGCCACAACCGCGCGCTGGCCGCACGCATGCGCAAGCTGCTGGCCACGGCGCCGCGGGTCGTCGTGGAGCACACGGCCGAGGTCGCGCGCTACATGCGGCTCGGTGATTTCTTCATCGGCAAGCCGGGGCCTGGCAGTGTCAGCGAGGCCATTCACTGCGGCTTGCCGGTGATCGTGGCACGCAACGCATGGACGATGCCGCAGGAGCGCTTCAACACCGACTGGGTGAAAGACCAGGGCACAGGCCTGGTGCTGAAAAGTTTTGCTGCGGTCCGCGAGGCGGTGGCAGAACTCGTCACCCGGCTGCCCGAGTTCTCAGCCAACGTGCGACGGCTCGACAACCAGGCCTTGTTCGAGGTGCCGGGGATCCTTGCCGGCATCCTGAGTGCCGGCGGGCGGCTCAAGATCGTTGATGGCACGCAGTACGCCGCCCGGTCGAGGGTTCATCAGCCCGATCGTGCGCACCCGCACCCGGTTCACGGCTTCGCGCGATGGGTGTGATCGCGCGTTCCGTGACGCCCATGCGGCCCGGTCCTTTCTGAGCGGATCACAGCGGGTCAGGCGACGGGCTTGCCGGCCCCGCGCTCGCACCAGCGGCTGCGCCAGAGCGCCGCAAATTCGACCAGGCCCCACAGGGCCGCAGCCGCCAGGAGCATGGCAGGTTCGAAGGTCAAGCGGCGGGCGGGATGTGGCATGACGAGTCGCGAGTGGATGCCAAGACGCTAGTGCACTGATGTGACCGTTTGATGTCAGGAGCCGCCTGATCAGCTGCGTGTTCTTTCTGTGCCTGATGTGTGCCTGGCCGCGGGCGCACGGCTATTCTTCGCTGCCGATCCTGCATGCCGATGACGCTCACCCACGTGACCCACAGCGATCTTCCCGAGCTGATTGCACTGCAGCAAATCATCGACGAAGGCGGCGAGCGCATCGAACACCGTGTCGTCGGTGAAGTTAGCTGCCGCGAACAGCGGCTGGCACTGCACGTCGTGTCGATGGGCAACCCTGACCCCGCCATGCCGGCTGTCGGATTCTTCGGCGGCGTGCACGGCCTGGAACGCATCGGCGCCGAAGTCGTGTTGACGTTCTTGCGCAGCGTGGTCGGGCGCTTGCGCTGGGACACCGTCTTGCGGCGCCAGCTCGAATCGTTGCGTCTGGTGTTCATGCCGCTCGTGAACCCGGGCGGCGTGTTGCGTGGCACCCGCGCCAACCCGAACGGCGTCGACCTGATGCGCAACGCGCCGCTCGACGCCAGCGAGCCGGTGCCCTGGCTGATCGGCGGGCAGCGCCTGAGCGCGGGGCTGCCGTGGTACCGCGGGCCGCAAGCCGCCGGCATGGAAGCCGAGAGCCAGGCGCTGTGCGATCTGGTGAGCGCGGAGCTGCTGGGCCGGCCATTCAGCATCGCGCTCGACTGCCACTCTGGATTCGGCAGCGTCGACCGCATCTGGTTCCCGTTCGCTCACACGGCCGAGCCGATCGCCCACCTCGCCGAGATCCATGCGCTGGCCGAGATTTTCGAGATCAGCCATGCACACCACCGTTATGTGGTAGAGCCGCAGAGCCACCAGTACCTGACCCACGGCGACTTGTGGGACCACCTCTACCTGCACGCCTGCAAGGTGCCCGAGCACACCTTTTTGCCATTGACGCTCGAGATGGGTTCGTGGATCTGGGTCAAGAAGAATCCGCGCCAGCTCTTCAGCCGCCACGGCATCTTCAACCCGCTCATCGAACACCGCCAGCAACGTGTGCTGCGCCGGCACATGGCATGGCTCGACTTCCTGACCCGCGCCGCCTCGAGCCACCGCGAATGGGTGCCGGCCGGCGCGGCACGGCAGCATCACAACCGGCTCGCGCGGCAGCGCTGGTACGGCGCGGCGGCCTGATGAGCACGTGGGTGCTGATGCGTGGGCTGACACGCGAGCGCCGGCATTGGGGTGAGTTTTCGACGCAGCTGCAATCGCGATTTCCCGCGTCGAACGTGGTCGCCCTTGATCTGCCGGGAAACGGGCGCCTGAACGCGCAGCGCAGCCCGGCCAGCATCGAAGCGATGACCGATGCGTATCGCGCCGCACTGCGCGCGCGCGGGCTGCCGCCTCCTTACCTGTTGCTGGCGATGTCGATGGGCGCGATGGTGGCGCTGGCCTGGGCCCGAGACCAGCCGCAAGAGTTGCAAGGCTGTGTGTTGATCAGCACCAGCCTGCGCAACTTCAGCGCCTGGTACGAGCGGCTGCGCCCGGCCAACTACGCCAGGCTGCTGGGCCAGTTGCTGCCGAGCGGCGCCATTGCCCGCGAGCGCGCCATTCTCGATCTCACGACCTACCACCCCGGTGTGCCTCGGGCCGCCTTGCTCGACGCGTGGGCACGCTGGCGCAGCGAGCACCCCGTGGCACGCATGAATGCGCTGCGGCAGTTGTGGGCCGCCGCGCGTTTCAGCGCGTCGCAAGGCAAGACTTCGGTGCCGCTGCTGGTGCTCGTCAGCGATGCCGACCAGCTGGTCGACCCACGCTGTTCGCTTCGATTGGCGCACGCATGGGGTGCGACTCTGCAGGTGCACTCGACCGCAGGCCACGACCTGCCACTCGACGATGGCCTGTGGGTGGTCGACACCGTGGCCGACTGGCTCCGGCCGCCGTTGGGATGACCCGGTTCAGGTTCCCAGAAAGTGCTTTCTGTAGCGAGCCGGGAGTTCGTCGAAGCGCATCAACAGCGGCAGGTCGGCGCTGCGGAAGTCGGGGTCCCAGGCGGGCGCACCCAGAAGCTTAGCGCCGCAGCGAAGGTAGCCCTTGATCGACGCCGGCGTCTCGACCTCGACGTTTTGCCGCTGTTGTTCGACCGGCAACGGCAGGTAGGGGCAGACGCGCCATTCCTTGCCGGCGGCGGCACATCGTCGCGCACGGTGGGTCGTGAGCAAGCTTGCTCCAGCACGTCGTTCATGCCACCCTACTTTTGGATGTGCGAACGCTCCGGAGTGGCGATGACGCCGGCGGTCAGTTCATCAAAGAAGAGCCCGCGCGGCTGGTGCGACAGCGCCTTGGCGATCATCACGCGGGCGCTTCATGCCGCCCGAGCAGCGCGAAGAGCTCGCCTTGCTCGATGTCGAGGTCCGTGTGGTCGAACGTGCAGAAGCCGCTTGCACAGGTCTTCGAGACGCCTGCGACCGAGTTGATGGTGGGCTCGGGTGTCGGCCTCGGGTGTCGGGCTCCGGGCAATTTGTCAGAGAATATGCGCATGAGCGAGGTCAAGTCTCCGATCGAGTCGATGCGGCTCGGCGTCCAAGCGCTTGAGGCACAACGCCCGCTTCTCGGCGATGCCGTCACCGACGCGGCCCTCGCGCCGCTTCGCCGGC
>JAYVTD010000125.1:0-7489 GCA_043774765.1 Rhizobacter sp.
GCCGCGCAGCGTGAGCTTCAGGCGCGTGCGGTCACGCAGCGTGTAGACGCGGTTGCGCCCGCTGCGCTGCGGCGTGATCAGGCCGCAGTCTTCGTAGAAGCGGATCGCGCGCGTCGTGAGGTCGAATTCGCGCGCGAGCTCGCCGATCGTGAAGGTGGAAGACATCTGGGTGACAGCGGCAAAAGGTGGGGCGACTTACACTGGCCCGGTTGACGTTTACGTCAAGTGTAGTGCGCGCCATCGTGAAAGCGGATCGAATGAACGAGCTCGAACAACAGCTGAACTACCCCCTCGGCGATACGCTGCCGGGCCTGGGCACCACGCTCGAAGTGGCACCCGGCGTGCGCTGGCTGCGCATGCTGCTGCCGTTCCAGCTCGACCACATCAACCTGTGGCTGCTGCGCGATCGGATCGACGGCGCGAATGGGCCTGTAGAAGGCTGGAGCATCGTCGACTGCGGCATCGCCAACGACGCGACGCGTGCGGCCTGGGAAACGATCTTCGCGAACGAACTGCAAGGCCTGCCGGTATTGCGCCTGATCGTGACGCACATGCACCCCGACCACATCGGCCTGGCGCACTGGCTGACCGAACGCTGGGGCGTGCGCCTGTGGGTCAGCGCCACCGACTACAACACCGCGCGCCTGGCGAGCAGTTCCACCACCGCCTTCGGCGGCGAGGTGACGGCCCGTTTCATGGCCAGCCACGGGCTGACCGACCCCGACTCGCAGGCGCAGATCAAGGCCCGCACCAACTACTACGCCAACATGGTGCCGCAGGTGCCGGTGAGCTTTCGCAGGCTGATGGACGGTGACCGCTTTCAGGTCGGCGGCCACGAGTGGGTGTGCCATGCCGGGTACGGGCACGCGCCGGAACACATGTCATTGCACTGCGAAGCGCTTGCCACGCTGATCAGCGGCGACATGGTGCTGCCGCGCATTTCCACCAACGTGAGCGTGCACGAGATCGAACCCGAGTCGAACCCGTTGCGCCTGTACCTCGACTCGATCGCGCGCATGAAGGCGCTGCCCGAAGACACGCTGGTGTTGCCCTCGCACGGCCGCCCGTTCACGGGCCTGCACACGCGCGTCGACCAGTTGAGGTCGCACCACGACGAACGTTTCGCCGACGTGCTGAAGGCCTGCGCCGAAGCGCCGCAGCACGCGGCCGACCTGCTGATGATCCTGTTCCGCCGCAAGCTCGACCTGCACCAGACCACGTTTGCGATGGGCGAGTCGCTGGCACACCTGCATGCGCTGTGGCTGGACGGCCAGCTGACGCGCCGGCTGGATGCCGACGGCATCTACCGCTTCACGCTGGCCTGAGAGGCTCTCAGTCGAAGACCGGCACGACACCGTCTTTCAAACTGCCGCGTGCCACTTCGTAGTCGGGCACCACCGAACGCACCACGTCCCAGAAGCGCGGGCTGTGGTTCATCTCGCGTAGGTGCGCGAGTTCGTGCGCAACCACGTAGTCGATGGTCGCGAGGCCGAAGTGGATCAGCCGCCAGTTCAGGCGGATCGACCCGTCGGCGCTGGCGCTGCCCCAGCGTGTTTGCGCCGACGACAGCGACAGACGCGTGTAGCGCACGCCGAGCTGCTGTGTGTAGAGCTGGCAACGCTCTTCGAACACCCGCCGTGCCTGGCGCTGCAGCCAGCTCTGCACCACGTCGCGGATCTGCGCCGCGGTGGCGGTGTGCGGCAGGCCGATGTGCAAGGTGAGGCGCGGCACGCCGGGCAGCGACTCGGCATCGGTGTTGAGCACCGCGCCCGCCTTCGTCAGCCCGGCACGCGCGTCGAGCACCACGATCACCGGCTCGCCGAGGAAAGGAATGGTCGTGCCGTCGCGCCAGTCGACCTTGGCTCCCTGCAGACGCTGCGCACGCTCCTGCTGTTCGGCGAGCTTGCGCAGGATCCAGCCGGCCTTCTCAAGCAGCGCGGATTCGATGTCTCCGATGCCCACCCACTTCGGCGCGTTGACGCTCAGGCCTTCCATGCCGACGATGAAGCCGATGCTGCGCCGGCGCGCGCGCTTGAGCGCGTAGGCCACCACGTGTTCCTGCAGGCGGATCTCACGGTCGGCCTGCGGGTGGCGGAACACGGCAGGCACGAGCACGCTGGCGAGGGTCACGGCGTCGGGGGCGGGTGCGGCTTGTACGCGTGCGGATGGCGGCGCCTCGGCCACCCCAGCGAGCACCGGCACCGGTTCATCGAACAACGACAGCTGCGATGGGCCGGTGGCCGGGGCCGCGCGGTTCATGCTTTGCTCGCTGCTGCAGCAGCCACCACGTCCGATGCCGGATAAGCCTCGGGGTCGAGGCGCCGCATCTCGGCTTCGATCCAGGTTTCGACTTCTCGCATCAGCTCTTCGGGCTCGCGGCCGGTCGACTCGATGGGGTGGCCCACCGACAGGTCGATCACGCCCGGGCGCAGGATGAAACTTTTGCGCGGCCAGCAGCGCGCCGAGGTCACTGCGACCGGCAGCACCGGCCGGCCCGTCGCGATCGCCAGGCGTGTGCCACCCGCCTTGTAGACACCACGCCCACCGCGTGCCGCGCGCGTGCCTTCGGGGAACATGATGATCCAGTGGCCCTTGTCCATGAACTTGCGGCCCTGCTCGGCCACCAGGTTCCAGGCCTGCGCACGTTTGCTGCGGTCGATGTGGATCATGTCCATACGCGCCATCGCCCAGCCGAAGAACGGGATGTAGAGCAGCTCGCGCTTGAATACATAACAGAGCGGGTGCGGCATCAGCCCGGGGAACGCGAAAGTCTCCCAGGTCGACTGGTGCTTGGGCAGCAAGACTACCGGGTAATCGGGCAGGCGGTCCATGCCGTGCAGGCGCGCGTGCACACCGCAGATGACCTTGGCGCCCCAGATCGACAAGGTCAACCAGCCCACGCACAGCTTGTAGACCGTGTTGCCACGCGCGAAGACCGACACCACCAGCACGGCCAGCGCCCACGGGACGACCGTGACGGCCATGAACAGCACGAACAGCACCGAGCGCAGCGCGCAGAAGAAGGTGCCCATCAGTCGAGCCTCCCGAAGCCGGAGTCGGTTTCACCACTGGCACCGCGCTCGTGGCGCTCGCGCTGTATCAGGAAGTCGGCGAACGCCGTCAGGTCAGCATGCACCTGGGTGCCCTCCACCTGGCCACACAGCTGGGCGATCTGCGTGTCGTCGAGCTGCGCCGCTTTGCCGGTGCGCACCAGGTGCGGCTGGCAGCCGACCGCCGCGCCGGCCTGCAGGTCACGCAGGCTGTCGCCGACGACCAGCACGTCGGCCAGGTCGACGCTGAAACGCTCACCGATCTGCACGAACAGGCCCGGCGCCGGTTTACGGCAGTTGCAGGCGTCTTCGGGCGCGTGCGGGCAGAAGAACACCGCATCGATGCGCCCGCCCTGCTTGGCCAGCATCTGGTTCATCTTGGTGTGCATGGCATTGAGCGTGGACATGTCGAAGGTGCCGCGGCCCAGGCCCGACTGGTTGGTGGCGACCACCGTGTGCCAGCCGGCGTGGTTGAGCCGCGCGATGGCTTCGAGTGCACCGGGAATCGGCACCCACTCGTCGGGCGACTTGACGTAGTCGTCACGGTCTTCGTTGATCGTGCCGTCGCGGTCGAGGATGATGAGTTTCATGGGGTGGCGGCCTCTGCCGCGCGGCGGTTGGCCCAGGCAATCAGGCGTTCTGAAGGGTGCTGCACAGGGTCAAGTTGACCGAGGCGTTCGACGAGCCGGTTGATCTTGATCATGTCGTGACGGAGGAGAGCGCGAACCCAATCGGCATCCTTGTCGCGACCCGCCACGCACTTGGAGACCGCGATGTCGTGCAGATCGGGGCAGACGACCGTCAGCTCGCCGATGTAGTGCAGCTTGGCGAAAGTCATCCAGTCGGATGGCATCACAGCCGTCTCGGGGCCGACGCCATCGGCGTAGTAGCCAAAGGTGTCGTGAAACATCGAGAGTTGCCCGATCGCACCGTCGATCAGTTCGGAACGCTCGGGGTGCAAGGCCGGGTACAGATCGAGTTCATTGGAAAGCAGCAACTCTGCGGGCGCATCCGGGAACTCCAGCAGCACGGCCTGGCTGCCGACGACCACGAAGGAATTGTCGAGCGTGATGGCGGCAGAGACACGCAACACATGCTCAAGTTCAACGCGTTTCATGCGGCTGCGAGCGCCTGGCGGAGCAAGCCATTGCGCTCGGCCACCGTGATGAACCGGCCCAGGGGCGACACGCTGCGCAGCGTGGCGGCGTGATCCGTGACGCCGCAAATGGCAGGCTCCAAAATATCGATGCCCGCACGCAGCAGGTGCTCCCATTCGTCCCAGTAAGGATCGCAATGCGACGGGCCGCCGGCTTGCACGCGCCAGCGGTTCAGCACACCGAGCGCCTCATCGACGCGCGTCGGCTGCTCACGCAGCCGCGTCATCGCCAAGCGGTGGGCCGCAAGGGAGAAGACGTCGATCTGTTGGTGGCGGTCCATGAGAACAATTATCGAAGTGCGAAGCTCAGGTCGCCAGCTTGGACAGGTCGGCAACGCGGTTCATCTCGGCGTGCAGGTTTTTCAGTAACCATAGCCGATTGTTTCGCAGCACCAAGTCTTCGGCATTCACCATCACCGACGCAAAGAATCCATCGACTGCCATGCGCAAGCCAGCGAGTTCGCGAAGCGAGTCTTCATAGTCGGCGCGCGCGAAGTGCCGGCTCGCCAACGCGCCAACGCGTTCCATCGCTCCGAAAAGCTCCTTCTCAGCTGGCTCGACAAGCGCCCCTGAGGAGAACACACCAACGGTCGCGTCCGACTTCTTCAGGATGTTGCCGATGCGCTTGTTGGCCGCAGACAGCGCTGCGGCTTCGGGAAGCGCGGCGAAGGCGCGCACGGCGGCCAGGCGCGCCGTGACATCGGCGAGCCGGGCTGGTCGCAACGACAACACCGCATCCACTTCCTGCGCGCTGTAGCCCTGCTCGCGCAGGCTGCCGGCAAGGCGGTCATAGGCGAAGTCGAGCAGCGCCGCGGTCGGGTCAGCGATGAGCTTGCCGAACGCAGGGATCGAAACGGCGATGAGCGCGTTCAGGTCGATCGGTACCGCGCGTTCGATCAGCATCCGGATCACGCCAAGCGCGTGCCGGCGCAGCGCGAACGGGTCCTTGTCGCCAGTCGGCAGTTGCCCGATGCCGAACAGGCCGACCAGGGTCTCGAGCTTGTCGGCCAGCGCGACGACCAGGCCGACATCGCCACGTGGCAATGCATCGCCGGCAAACCGCGGCTTGTAGTGGTCCTCGACAGCTTCAGCGATCGCGCCGCTCTCGCCGTCGTGGCGCGCGTAGTAACCGCCCATCACGCCTTGAAGCTCTGGAAACTCGCCGACCATGTCGGTCAGCAGGTCGGCCTTTGCAAGCATCGCGGCACGGTCGGCCTGAGCGGCAAGTGCCTCGCCGCCGAGTTGCGTGCCGATCGCCCTCGCGATCGCGCGCACGCGCTGCACTCGTTCACCCTGGGTGCCGAGCTTGCCGTGGTAGACCACTTTGTCGAGCCCGGCCACGCGCGATTCGAGCGTTTTCTTGCGGTCCTGATCGAAGAAGAACTTCGCATCCGCCAGCCGCGGGCGCACGACGCGCTCGTTGCCTTCGATCACGCGGCTCGCGTCAGCCGGGCTGATGTTGCTGACGACGAGGAATTTCTCGGTGAGCTTGCCCGCCGCATCGAGGAGCGGGAAGTACTTCTGATTCGCCTTCATCGTCAGGATCAGGCATTCCGGCGGCACGTCAAGAAACTCGCGTTCGAAGCGGCACAACAGCACGTTGGGCCGCTCGACGAGGGCAGTGACTTCATCGAGCAGCGCCGTGTCGTCGATCGGCGTCAGGCCTTCTTTGGCCGCGGCCGCTTGCAACTGGCGCGCGATCTCGTCGCGTCGCGCATCGAAACTCGCGATCACCGCGCCCTGCGTCGCAAGCACTTGCGCGTACTCGTCGGCACTCTTCAGTTCGATCGGATCGACCAACGCCTCGAAGCGATGCCCATGCGTGCTGCGCCCTGACGTGAGGCCCAGCGTCTGAACCGGCACCACATCGGCGCCGTGCAGCGCCACCAGCCCATGCGCCGGGCGCACGAAGTGCACGCTGCTCCAACCATCGGCGAGCTGGTATTGCATGACCTTGGCGATTGGCAGCAAGCGCAGCGAATCAAGCAAAGCTGACTCTAGGCCAACCTGCAGTGCGCTACCAACGGCGGCATCTTCACGATGCATCAGCACGGACTTCCCGCCTTCCTCCGCAACGAAGATCCGTTCCCGCATCACCCATTCGACATTGACCTCAGCGTTGTAGAGCTGGGTGCGCAAGCGCTTGAGCAGCGCCGCCGTCGGCTGGCCGGAGCTATCGAGACCCACGGACGCTGGCATGAGCTTGCTCGGAGGCCGACTGCGGGGAATCGAGACCGCGCGCACCGCCGTCACGTACGCTGCAAGACGCCGAGGTGAGGCGAAAGCGGCAGTCGATGTGGCCTCGGTTAGAAAGTCACGGTCTTCCAGGCCACGAGCAATTCCGCTCGCAAACGCCTCGCCCAGCTTCTTCAACGCCTTCGGTGGCAGCTCTTCGACGAACAATTCGACGAGCAGGTTCTTCGTCGTGCTCATCAGGCGGCCTTCATCTCGGCGTGCTTGGCCATCTGCGCCAGCACTTCTTCGCCCCAGGCCTTGGGCGCCATCGGGAAGCCGAGCCGTGCGCGGCTCTCCAGGTAACTCTGCGCCACCGCCCGCGCCAGGTTGCGAATGCGGCCGATGTAGGCCGCGCGCTCGGTGACGCTGATCGCGCCGCGTGCGTCGAGCAGGTTGAAGCTGTGGCCGGCCTTCAGCAGCTGCTCGTAGGCCGGCAGTGCGAGCCGCTGTTCCATCAAATGCTTCGACTGCTTTTCGTGCGCGGCAAAAGCGAGCAGCAGAAACTCGACGTCGCTGTGCTCGAAGGTGTAGGTGCTCTGCTCGACTTCGTTCTGCTTGTAGACGTCGCCATAGCTGAGGCCCTCGGTCCACGTCAGGTCGTAGACGTTGTCCACGGCCTGCAGGTACATCGCCAGCCGCTCCAGCCCGTAAGTGATCTCGCCGGTGATCGGCTTGCAGTCGATGCCGCCGACCTGCTGGAAGTAGGTGAACTGCGTCACTTCCATGCCGTTGAGCCAGACCTCCCAGCCCAGGCCCCAGCAGCCCAGCGTCGGGTTTTCCCAATCGTCTTCGACGAAGCGCACATCGTTTTGCGTCAGATCGAAGCCCAGCGCTTCGAGGCTGCCAAGGTAGATCTCGAGGATGTCGGCTGGCGCGGGCTTGAGCACCACCTGGTACTGGTAGTAGTGCTGAAGGCGATTCGGGTTGTTGCCATAGCGGCCGTCCTTGGGCCGCCGGCTGGGCTGCACATAGGCCGCCTTCCACGGCTCGGGGCCGAGCGCGCGCAGGAAGGTGGCGGTGTGGCTGGTGCCAGCCCCCACTTCCATGT
>JAYVTD010000126.1:0-4057 GCA_043774765.1 Rhizobacter sp.
GGCGACACGTGGAACACCTTGTCGGCCTGCAGCTCGCGACCGAATGCAAGGCCCGGGCGGTTCAGCAGGTAGCAGTGGCGCTCACCGAAGGTGTTGTTCACCTCCACCACCACGGCGGCGAGCGAGCCGTCGGTGCGGTGGCAGTACCAGAAGCTGACCGGCTTGAAGGTGAAGCCGAGCACGCGCGGGTAACAGTGGAGCCAGACTTCGCCGGTCGCGTCGGTCACGCCCTCGCGCGCCAGCAGGCGCTCGACCCAGGCCAGGCTGTCGCTGCCACCGTCGCCGTGGTCGCGGTCGAAAAAGCTGATCAGGCCGAAGTGATTGCGTGGCAGCACCTTCGAGGCCTTGGCGCGCAGGCTGCGCATCGGCAACATCAGGAAGTAGGTGGGGTAGACGAAGCTGTTGCGCGCCGGCCGAAAGCGCGTGTGGCGCACTTCGCCCATGCCGATCAGCACCTCGGCCGGCGCGGCGGCGCGGGTCATGCCGGCACCCGCACGGCCGGGGCTGCTGCCGGCGACAAACGCGCCTGCAGGCCGGTACACACAGCCTCGCCCGACATCAGGCCGTCTTCGTGGAAACCGTAACGTGTCCAGGCGCCGCAGAACCAGGTGTGGCGGTGGCCTTGCAAGGCCGGCACGCGCTTTTGCGCGGCCATCGCGGCCATGTCGAAGACCGGGTGCGCGTAGTCGAACTCGGCGTGGATGCTGTCGGCACGTGGCTCGGTCAGAGGGTTCAGCGACACCACGACCGGTGTGCTGAAAGGCAGCGGTTGCAGCCGGTTCAGCAGGTAGTGCAAGCACACGGCGGCCTGCTCGCGCGAGTCTTCCGCCGCGCGTTCGTAGTTCCACGCCGCCCACGCGAGGCGGCGTTTGGGCAGCAGCGCCGTGTCGGTGTGCAGCACGGCCCGGTTGCGGTGGTAACGGATCGCGCCGAGCACCTCGGTCTCGGCCGGCGATGGGTCGGCGAGCAACGCCAGCGACTGGTCGCTGTGGCAGGCCATCACGACTTCGTCGAAGAGTTCGGTGCCTGCATCGGTGCTGACCAGCACGCCGGCCTGGCCGGTCGTGGACGGCAGGCGGCGCACGCTGCGCACCGGCGTGTTCAGGCGTGCGTCGGGGATCACGCGCAACATCTTCTCGACGTAGTGGCGCGCGCCGCCACGCACCGTGTACCACTGCGGCCGGTTGGTCAGCTGGATCAGGCCGTGGTTGTGGCAGAAGCGGATCATCGTGGCGATCGGAAAGCGCAACATCTGGTCGACCGGGCACGACCAGATGCAACCGATCATCGGCAGGAAATACCAGTCGCGAAACGCGTCGGAAAAACGCTGCTGGGCGAGGAAGTCGGCGATCGGCTGGTCGAGTTCGGCTTCACGCCCGGCCACCGCCAGTTCGGTCGTGATGCGGTTGAAGCGCTGCACGTCGGCCAGCATCTTCCAGAAGCGTGGACGAACGAGGTTGCGGCGCTGGGCGAACACGGTGTTGAGGTCGCAGCCGCTCCATTCGAGCGCGCTGCCCGAAGCGCCGGCGGGCACCTGCACCGAGAACGACATGTCCGACTTGGCGATCTCGACGCCGAGCTCGGAAAACAGGCGCAGCAGGCGCGGGTAAGTGCGTTCGTTGAGCACCAGAAAGCCGGTGTCGACTCCGTGGGTGTGGCCGTCGAGCGTCACGTCCACGGTGTGCGTGTGGCCGCCGAAATAGGCGCCCGCTTCGAACAGCGATACCTGCGCGCGCCCCGCCAGCCCATAGGCGACCGAGAGGCCCGAAATGCCCGAGCCGATGACGGCGACGCGGCGCATCAAAGCCATCCCACGCGTGGCGCAGAAGGCGGGGGCCGCATGGCGCGGCGCACGCCGGAAGAAAGATCGTTGCGGAGCGCCCCCGGGCGAATGAGGGAGGGAGGAGGGAGGAGAAAATGCGCCCGGGGATTGCAGCCAGTGTGAGTGGAAGGCTCCGCAACGGAAATAAAAACAAGCGACGATTCGACGCGCCCGTGGCGTACGGGTTCCCTGGTTTTTGACAAGGGATCACACGAGCGGATGGGAGGCAAATGAAGCACGGCGGGATTTTGTGACTGGCTGGTCTTAAATATAACCGATCAGTCTAACTTTTGTGCAAGCTCGTTTTCCCGCCCGGCACAGCGCAAGTTGGGGGCAAGTCCCGCGGCATAGAATCGCGCCGTCTACAGGCACCCCGACCGCAGGGCCACACCGCCATGATTTATCCCGAACTTTTCAAACAACTCGAAGCCGTGCGCTGGAACATGGACAAGGACATTCCTTGGGACCATTTCGACGCCAGCAAGCTCACCGACGAGCAGGCACAGACCATCAAGATGAACGCCATCACCGAGTGGGCGGCGTTGCCGGCCACCGAGATGTTCCTGCGCGACAACAAGGACGACGCCGACTTCTGCGGCTTCATGAGCGTGTGGTTCTTCGAAGAGCAGAAACACTCGCTGGTGCTGATGGAGTACCTGCGCCGTTTCCGGCCCGACCTGGTGCCGACCGAAGCCGAACTGCAGGAGGTGCGTTTCGAGTTCGACCCGGCGCCAGCGCTCGAGACGTTGATGCTGCATTTCTGCGGCGAGATCCGCCTGAACCACTGGTACCGCCGCGCGGCCGAGTGGCACACCGAGCCGGTCATCCAGGCCATCTACGAAACGCTGGCGCGCGACGAAGCGCGCCACGGCGGCGCTTACCTGCGTTACATGAAACGTGCACTGCAGAAGTTCGGCGACGAAGCACGCGCCGCGTTCGCCAAGGTCGGCGTATTGATGGCGAGCGCGCGCCGCACCGCGCAGGCGCTGCACCCGACCAACCTGCACGTCAACGCCAAGCTGTTCCCGCGCGACACGGTGCAAAGCCGCCTGCCCAACCCCGAGTGGCTGGAGCAGTGGCTCGACAAGCAGATCCAGTTCGACGCCGTGTGGGAGACCAAGGTCGTCGAGCGCATCCTGCACAACATGAGCCTGCTGATGGAGCGCAGCTTCGCCAGCGTGCAGGAACTCAACCGCTACCGCAAGGAAGTGACGGCGGCGGTGGCGGCGACCGCCAAGGGCCAGCCGGCAGCGCTGCCTGCCACCTGATCGTCGTCAGCCTGCTTTCGCCGCCGCGGCCCGTTGCTGGTCGGCTTTGCGGTCGGCCACCACCTTCTGCGCGCTCGCGCGTTCGTTGATCAGCTTGCTGTAGGGTTTCCAGTCGACGCCGGCGGCGGCGAGCAGGTCTTCGCCGAAGGCCGCACGTGTGGCCATCGACACCAGCGGCAGGCTCGCCCACGCGGCGCAATCGGCCAGCGTGAACGTGGCGCCCGCCACGTAGGGTGAGAACTTCGCCAGGCGCATGAAGCCGGCGATGTTCTTCTTCAGCAGCTTCTGGATGCGCGCGCCGTTGGCCTCGCTCAGTTCGCCGCCGAAGAAGGCTTTCGGGTACAGCTCGCGCGCCACCAGTTCCAGGTGCAGGTCGACGAAGGTGACGAGCTCGCGCACCTTCGCGGCCTGCCATGGGTCGGCGGGCACCAGCGGCGGGCTCGGGTACCGCGCTTCGATGTAGTCCAGGATCGCCTGGCTCTCGCACAGCACACCGTGTTCGGTGCGGATGAACGGGATCTTGCCGAGAGGCGTGGCCGAAAGAACGGCTTCTTCCTTGCTGCCGGTGTCGACCTTTTCTTCGCTGAAGGGCACACCCTTTTCCAGCACGGCGATCTTGACCTTGTTGTAGTAGTTCGACACCGAGGAGCCGCAGAGCACGAGCATGGAAGTCTCCTTCTTGTGGGGTGATTGCAGTCTACGTGTCGCCACGAACCCAACCTGCCGCGCAGGTGACAATCCGCCCATGGCACCGACCTTCTTCGACAAGCTGTGCCCGCGCAGCGACCTGCACGCGCGCGTGGCGGCGCTGGCGCGGCCGGTGGTCTTCACCAACGGCGTGTTCGACATCCTGCACCGCGGCCACGTGAGTTACCTGGCGCAGGCGCGCGCGCTGGGTGCGAGCCTGGTGATCGGGCTCAACAGCGACACCTCGGCACGCGGGCTCGGCAAAGGGCCTGACCGGCCG
>JAYVTD010000127.1:0-8057 GCA_043774765.1 Rhizobacter sp.
AAGGTGTCTGCCATGAGGTTTCCGGCCAGCCCGAGGCGGGCGAAGGGGCGACGAGACCTGCTGCGATCTTGCGGTCTGCAAAGGCTGAGTCACCAGAGATTGGCGGCGTTCTTCAGCCGACACTTCATCGGTGAGCCCGGTGAGCCCTTGCGCGACTGCGCAACACAAGAATGATGGTTTGGCCGACGAATCGTTCCCTTGACCGGCATCAAGGTTGATGCCGGTCAAGCCAACACCGGCGCGGCCATGGGAATGTCGCTCCGTGGCGCGATGTGTGCCATCGTTGCCGACATTGATGGGCCCGTCGAGGTCGTCTTTCGGCCTCGGTGGCACTGACGAAGCACGGGGCGTGCCCTCCACATCACCGCAAAGGACGACCATGAACAACCTGCTGGTTCCGATCGATGGCTCGCCTGCCGCCCTGCGTGCGCTGGCGTTCGCCTTGCAGGCGGTGCTCGGCCGGCCAGACGCGCGGGTGTACCTGCTCAACGTCCAGGCGCCGTTGTTGCAGCCGGGGCCCAGCAAACTGGTCTCGCCGGACATGATCGACGCCGAGTTGCGCGGCGAAGGTGAAAAGCGCCTGGTGCAGGCCGAGATCATGGCGCTGTCGGCCGGCGTTGCCTGCGTGCCGCGGGTGCGCATCGGGTCGGCGGCAGCCGAGATCATTGCCTATGCGGTCGAGCATGACTGCGACGCCATCGTGATGGGCACACGTGGCATGGGCGCCGTCGGCAGCCTGGTGATGGGGTCGGTGGCGCAGAAGGTCGTGCATCTGGCGCCGGTGCCGGTGACGCTGGTCAAGTGACCGGCATGCGAGGCGCGCACACCGCCCATCCATTCGTCGGACCGGCAGCGTGAGCAGTCTCTGGCTGATCTGGGCCCAACTCGCGCTGTGCGCCGGCGCGATCGCCGTCGCAGGCACCCTGCTGTCGCGTTATGCTGATGTGATCGCCGACAAGACCGGCTGGTCGGGCGCCTGGGTCGGGTTGGTGCTGCTGGCCACGGTGACCTCGCTGCCAGAACTGGCGACGGGCATCAGCTCGGTGACGCTGGCCGACGCGCCGGACGTCGCCGTGGGCAACGTGCTGGGGGCCTGCGTGCTCAACCTGTCGTACGTGGCGGTGCTGGATGTCATGAAGCGCGACGAGCCGCTGTTCCAGCGCGCCGGCCTGGGCCACATCGGCCTCGCAGGCTTCGGCATCATCATGCTGGCCGTGGTCGGCCTGGGGCTGGCGCTGTCGCAGTTTCCGCTGGCGCGGTCGCTTGGGAATGTCGGGCTGTATGCGCCGGCGTTGCTGGTCCTGTACCTGCTGGCGGTACGAATCACCTTTCGCTACGAGCGTTCACAAGTGGCCGCAGGCGCCGAGCAGGCGGCGAGCCGCTACCCCGACATGTCGCTGCACCAGGCCGCGTGGCGCTTCTGCCTGGCTGCTGGCGTAGTGGTCGCGGCGGGCGTCTGGCTGCCCTTCATCGCGATGGATCTGGCCCGCGCGATGCAGTGGACCGAGAGCTTCGTCGGCACGCTGTTGGTGGCCATGGTGACCTCGCTGCCGGAACTGGTGGTGACGCTGTCGGCCCTGCGACTGGGCGCCGTCGACATGGCGATTGCCAACCTGCTCGGCAGCAACCTGTTCAACGTCCTGATCCTGGCGATCGACGATGTTTTCTATGTACGCGGCCCGATTCTGGGGGCGGTTTCTCCGGTGCACGAGGTGTCCACGATGTCGGCGATCCTGATGAGCGGCGTGGTGATCATTGCGCTGCTGACGAAGCCGGCCGGTCGTGTCATGCGCCTGGCCAGCTGGGCCAGCGTGGCGCTCGGAGTTGTGTTTGTGCTTAACGCGTACGTGTTGTTTCGCTATGGCGACCATCGATGAACCCACATCCGCATACCCCGCCGCCCTCTGCCGCCTGGCACGCGCTGTCCTACGGCGACGCGCTCCAGCGCCAGGGCAGCAGCCATCACGGACTATCCTTTGAGGAAGCCGAGCGGCGCCTCGCACAGTACGGCGCCAACCGGCTGGCAGAGATGCCGACGCGGCCGGCCTGGCTCAAGTTCGCCGATCAGTTCAAGAGTATGTTGATCGTGATCCTGCTCATCACGGCGGGGCTGGCCCTGCTGGTGGGCGATGTCAAGGACATGGTCGTCATCCTGATCGTGATCGTCTTCAATGCGGTGCTCGGCTTCTACCAGGAGCACCGTGCCGAGCAGAGCCTGGCCGCGCTGAAGAAGATGCTGGCCTTGAAGGCGCGCGTGCGGCGCGATGGCCACCCCAGCGAGGTTGCTGCCGAGACTCTGGTGCCGGGCGACATCGTCCTGCTCGAGGCGGGCGACAAGGTGCCGGCCGACGGACGACTGATCCAGTCGCACAGTGTGGAGATCGACGAATCCACGCTGACCGGTGAGTCGCACCCGGTGGCCAAGCACAGCGAAGCGGTGACTGCCACGGCCACCCTGTTGGCCGAGCGCATCAACATGGCGCTGATGAACACGGTGGTGACGCGCGGGCGTGCCGAGATGCTGGTGACCGCCACTGCTGGTCAAACCGAGATGGGCCGCATCGCAGTGCTGATGCAGGAAGCCCCGCACGCGCCCACACCGCTGCAGCGCCAGTTGGACCGATTGGGCAAGCGCCTGGCGCTGATCGCCGGGGTCGTCGTGGGCCTGATCTTTGTGTTGGCGCTATATCAGGGCGAGCCGCTGGCAAGAGCCGCGTTGACCGCAATCACCCTGGCCGTGGCAGCGATTCCCGAGGGTCTGCCGGCTGTGGTAACCGTGACGCTGGCACTCGGAATGCGGCGCATGGCAGCGCAGCGTGCCGTCGTCAAACGCCTGTCGGCCGTCGAAACCCTGGGCTGCACGACCGTCATTTGTTCCGACAAGACCGGCACCTTGACCTTGAACCAGATGACGGCGCGCGCCTTCCTGCACGGCGGCCGACATTACGTTGTGAGCGGCGAAGGCTATTCGACCGAGGGCAACATCGAGCCCGAGGGCGGCGCGATCAACGCCGCCGAGCGCGCCGCTGCGCCCGACCTCGGCGCCCTGCTATTGCCGGCAGCGTTGTGCAACGACAGCCGCATCCAGGGCGGCCAGCTCATCGGCGACCCGACCGAGGGCGCGCTGGCGGCATTGGCGGCCAAGGGCGGCATCGACGCGCTGACCGCCGCCGAGCACCTGCCGCGCATCGCCGAAATCCCGTTCGACTCAGTCAACAAGTTCATGGTGACCTTCCACCACGAGGGCGAGCGTGTGCGCGTCTTCGTCAAAGGAGCACCCGATGTGCTGCTGGCGCGCTGCGCCGCCGTGGTGGGCGAGGACGGCGAGCAGCCCTTGACCAGCGCCACGCGCGAGGATCTGGTGCGAGAAATCGATGCGATGGCCTCGCGCGGTTTGCGGGTGCTGGCGATCGCAACAAGCAGCCTGGCGGCGCACGACTTCGATCCGGCTGGCGAGCTGATGCCGCATGTGCGTGACCTCACCCTGCAAGGGCTCGTCGGCATCGTGGACCCGCCCCGAAAGGAAGCACGCGAGGCGATCGCGCTGTGCAAAGCCGCCGGCATCCAGGTCAAGATGATCACCGGCGACCACCAGGCCACGGCCGCGGCAATAGCCCGCGAACTTGGCCTTACCGGCGAGGTGATCGAAGGCCGGGACCTGGACCGCATGGACGAGACCGAACTGGCCAGTCGCATCGCACAGCTGACGGTGTTCGCACGGGTCGCGCCGGAGCACAAGGTGAGGATCGTGAAGGCGCTGCAGCGCGCCGGCCATGTCGTGGCCATGACCGGCGACGGCGTCAACGACGCGCCGGCGCTGAAGAGCGCCGACATCGGCGTGGCGATGGGCATCACCGGCACCGAGGTGAGCAAGGAAGCCGGCACCATGGTGCTGACTGACGACAACTTCGCCAGCATCGTGCGCGCGGTGCATGAGGGGCGCACGATCTACGACAACATCGTCAAGTTCGTGCGCTTCCAGCTCGCCACCAACATGGGAGCGCTGGGCACCGTGCTCGGCGCCTCGCTTCTCGGCTGGCCGGTGCCGTTCAATCCGATCCAGATCCTGTGGGTGAACATGATCATGGACGGCCCGCCTGCGATGGCGCTCGGCGTCGAACCGGCACGCGACGGGCTCATGCGTGAGCCGCCGCGCAGCCCGCAGGCGGACATCATGCCCTGGCAGCGGATCGTCAAGCTGGCCGCTTTCGGCCTGACGATGACGGCCGGAACCCTGGCGGTTTATTGGTACGCGATGCGCTCGGGTGATGCGTCGCGTGCCTTGACGCTGGCTTTCACCACCTTCGTGCTGTTCCAGTTTTTCAACGTCTTCAATGCCCGTGCCGAGACCGGTTCAGCCTTCAACCGGCACTTCTTCGGCAACCGCATGCTGTGGCTGGCGCTGACCGCCGTGCTCGCGCTGCAGGTGGCCGTCGTGCACTGGGCGTCGGCGCAGGTGATCTTCGACACCACTCATCTCAGCGCCGCCAACTGGGCATTGGCGGCCGCAGTAGCTTCGTCGGTGCTGCTGCTGGAGGAGGCGCGCAAGTTGCTGTTCAGGCTCGTGCAAGGAAAATCCTCGATCACCGGAGTAAAAGATGGACCCTAAGGAATCAGGCGCCGAAACGCCGCCGCTCAATCATGACGATGAGCCCCTGGTTCGCCATTTGCGCCGGACCATCCGCTACGCGGCTCGGGCGCTGGCCGTACTGATGGTGCTGGTGATCTGGTGGGGCGTGGCCGACGTGGTGTACGTGATGTTCAAGCGCGTGAGCGCGCACCCGTACTATCTGCTCGATGTCGGCGACATCTTCGCCACCTTCGGCGCCTTCATGGCGGTGCTGATCGCGATCGAGGTCTTCGTCAACATTGTGAGTTACCTGCGCGACGACGTGATCCAGCTCGAAGTCGTGCTGGCCACTGCCTACATGGCGGTTTTGCGCAAGATCATCATTCTTGACTACGGGGTCGTCAGTCCAGACTACGTTTACGCAACGGCGGCGCTCGCCGTGGCACTGGCCCTGGGCTACTGGCTGACGGTTGTGTGGACACGCCCCGACAAACCGAAGGCGACTGCGTGAATCACTTGCTGTCATCAGGTGGCGCAAATCCCGCCGGTCTGGAGATGCCTTCAAACGTTTGCATTGCCCGCCGCGCCGAGACCGGCTCGGCCTTCAACCGGCACTTCTTCGACAACCGCATGCTGTGGCTGGCACTGACCGCCGTGCTTGCGCTGCAGGCGCTTGTCGTTCACTGGCCGCCGGCGCGGGCGATCTTCGACACGGCAAGCCTCAGCGCCGCGGACTGGGCACTGGCCGCCGTGGTGGCCTCGTCGGAAGTGATGCCGGCCAGCAGCGCCGGTGCGCAGCGGTTGGCCATCCGCCCGTACCCCGCTGAGCTGGAAGAGCGCATCGATTTCGATCATCGCAACGTGCTGATTCGACAGATTCGACCCGAGGACGAGCCGCGGTTGAAGGCGTTCTTTGCCGATGCGAAACCTCAGGACATGCGCCTGCGTTTCTTCATGGCCCGACACGAATTGGCGCGTTCCGAACTCGCCCGCTTCAGCCAGATCGACTACGAGCGCGAGATGACGTTCATTGCGGTCGAGTCGCAAGGTCAAGGCGATCAGCTCACTCCCGATGCCGGCATGCTCGGCGAGGTGAGGGTGATCACCGATCCCGACAACCGGCGCGCCGAGTTTGCGATCATGGTGCGTTCCGACCTCAAGGGCCGGGGGCTCGTGCATCAGCTGTTGGCCAAGATGATCCGCTACCTGCGCAGCCGAGGGACCGCTGTGCTGGCCGGCGAATGTCTGCGCCAGAACGGCGCGATGAGCAAGCTGGCGCGCGGGCTTGGATTCCTGGTCACGCCGAGCGACGATGGCGAGACCCTGTTGTTCGCGCTGGAGCTGCAGCCGGCCAAACCACCGACTCAACCGACTTGTTCAACCGATGAACCTCGGGTGATGACATGAAGAAGAGCCCGCTGCCTGTGCACCACCTCGAGCTGCGGGTGCGCGAGCTGGCGCAACTGTTCAACTCGATGGATCCGACGCCCTTTCTCAACAAGGACCTGGATCGCGAGGCCGAGGCGTTTATCGAAACCTGGGCGATGGGGTTTCCGCCCGACAACCGGCTGCACATCACGATCCACCTCGAGAGCCTGCCGACCGAAGGCGACCCGAGTGCGCTGATGACCGAGGCCATCCACAACTATTTCGACTACAAAGCCGGGCTGGTTCGCGGCGACCTGAAACAACTCCTGAAACAGGGCCGTACCAGCCTGCTGATCGGTCTGTCCTTCGTCACGGTGTGCCTGATCGCCGCCGATGCCATCGGACAGCTTGGCACCGGCACGGGTTTCACCATCGCGCGCGAGAGCTTGACGATCGTCGGCTGGGTGGCGATGTGGCGGCCGTTGCAGACCTTTTTCTACGACTGGTGGCCGCTGGCGCGGCGGATCCGGGTCTACAAGAACTTGCGCCAGGCGCACGTGCGCGTGGGGCAGGGCAAGTGACGCTGACCTGACCAACCCGGGCGGCTCGTTCGACGAAAGGGACCATGGAAAAGCGCACCCAGTTCAACCTCTGGTACGTCCTGCTGGCGTTCATCGCCATCAACTTACTGCACACCTCGTACGTGCAGTGGCAGGCGGTCGAGCCCATCCCCTACAGCCAGTTCCAGGCGCTGCTGAAAGAGGGCAAGGTCGAAGACATCGCGATCACCGACAAGCACGTCCGCGGCACGCTGAAGCAGGCCCTGCCGGACGGCAAGAAGGCGTTCGTCGCGACGCGGGTCGACCCCGACCTGGCTCGGGACCTCGGGCAATACGACGTCAAGTTCACCGGCGTGATCGAGAGCACACTGCTGCGCGACGTGCTGTCCTGGGTGCTGCCGGCCCTGGTGTTCGTGGGCATCTGGATGTTCGCGATGCGCAAGTTCGCCGAAAAGCAGGGCATGGGCGGCGGCTTCCTGTCGATCGGCAAGAGCAAGGCCAAGGTCTATGTCGAGAACGACACCAAGGTCAGCTTCGATGACGTGGCTGGCGTCGACGAGGCCAAGGCAGAGTTGCAGGAGGTCATTGGCTTTCTCAAGGACCCCAAGGAGTTCGGCCGCCTCGGTGGACGCATGCCGCGCGGCGTGCTGTTGGTCGGCCCGCCCGGCACCGGCAAGACGATGCTGGCGCGCGCCGTGGCGGGCGAGGCGGGGGTGCCGTTCTTCAGCATCTCCGGCTCGCAGTTCGTCGAGATGTTCGTCGGCGTCGGTGCCGCGCGGGTGCGCGACCTGTTCGAACAGGCGCGCCAGAAGGCCCCGGCCATCATCTTCATCGACGAACTCGATTCGCTCGGCCGCGCGCGCGGCGCACCGGGCATCGGCGGCCACGACGAAAAGGAGCAGACGCTGAACCAGTTGCTGGCGGAGATGGACGGCTTCGACCCCAGCTCCGGCCTGGTGCTGCTGGCGGCCACCAACCGGCCCGAGGTGCTGGACGCGGCCTTGCTGCGTGCCGGCCGCTTCGACCGCCAGGTGCTGGTGGACCGTCCCGACCGCCTCGGGCGCATCGCGATCCTCAAGGTCCATGTGCGCAAGATCAAGCTGGCGGACGGCATCGCGCTGGAGCAGGTCGCCGAGTTGACGCCCGGCTTCTCCGGTGCCGACCTGGCCAACCTGTGCAACGAGGCTGCGCTGGCCGCGACGCGTCGGCGCGGTGACAACGTGACGCTCGACGATTTCACGGTCGCTGTGGAACGCATCGTCGCCGGCCTTGAGAAGAAGAATCGCCTGCTCAACCCACACGAGCGGCGCGTCGTGGCCCATCACGAAATGGGCCACGCGCTGGTCGCGCTGTCGCTGCCAGGTACCGACGCCGTGCACAAGATTTCGATCATCCCGCGCGGCATCGGCGCGCTGGGCTACACGATTCAGCGGCCGACCGAAGACCGCTTCCTGATGACGCGCCAGGAACTGGAGAACAAGATGCAGGTGCTGCTCGGTGGCCGCGCCGCCGAGCACATCGTGTTCGGCGAGGTGTCCACCGGTGCGTCGGACGATTTG
>JAYVTD010000128.1:0-2451 GCA_043774765.1 Rhizobacter sp.
TGGATCTCGCGCGCCAGTGAAGCCTGCGCGCGCGCCTGCTTCTTGTAGCCACGCACCGTGTCGGCAATGTCGGCGAGGTAACGCGCCCGCGCCCCGGGCACGATGGGCACCTGGTGCGTGCTGTGGCGCGTGGCCGCCCGCGGCAGGCTGCCCTCGCTCAGCGGCATACCCAACGCGCCGAGCCGCGGCAGCAGCGCCTGGTACAGCGCGGTCACACCGTCGTCGTTGAAGCGGCTGGCCATGGTGCCGAAGACCGGCATCTCTTCCGTCTTCGTGCCCCAAGCCTCCTTGTTGCGCTGCACCTGCTTGGCCACGTCGCGCAAGGCGTCGAGCGAGCCCTTGCGGTCGAACTTGTTGATCGCCACGAACTCGGCGAAGTCGAGCATGTCGATCTTCTCGAGCTGGCTGGCAGCGCCGAACTCGGGTGTCATCACGTACATCGGCACATCGACGAGCGGCACGATGGCCGCGTCGCCCTGGCCGATGCCCGAGGTCTCGACGATGATCAGGTCGAAGCCACAGACCTTGGTGGCGGCGAGCACGTCAGGCAGCGCCTGACTGATCTCGGAGCCGAAGTCGCGCGTCGCGAGCGAACGCATGAAGACACGTTGGCCCCCGGACCATGGTGTGATGGCGTTCATGCGGATACGGTCGCCGAGCAGCGCGCCGCCGCTCTTGCGGCGCGACGGGTCGATCGAGATCACGGCCACGCGCAGCGCGTCGTTCTGGTCCAGCCGCAGGCGCCGGATCAGCTCGTCGGTCAGGCTCGACTTGCCGGCACCGCCGGTGCCGGTGATGCCGAGCACGGGGGTCTTGAGCTTGGCCGCTTCGCTGTGCAAAGCCGACTTGAGCGCGTCGCTGGCCTTGCCGTTTTCGAGCGCGGTGATGAGCTGGGCCAGCGCGCGCCAGTGCGCTTCGGTCTGCCCCTGGATCGCCGACAAGGCGGTCGGCGAATGCACCGACAGGTCGTGGTCGCAGCGCATCACCATCTCGCCGATCATGCCGGCCAGGCCCATGCGCTGGCCGTCTTCGGGGCTGTAGATGCGGGTCACGCCGTAACCTTGCAGCTCGGCGATCTCGCTGCGCACGATCACGCCGCCACCGCCGCCGAAGACCTGGATGTGGGCCCCGCCGCGTGCCTTCAACAAGTCGACCATGTACTTGAAGTACTCGACGTGGCCGCCCTGGTACGAGCTGATCGCGATCCCCTGCGCGTCTTCCTGCAACGCGGCGGTGACCACCTCATCGACGGAGCGGTTGTGGCCGAGGTGCACCACCTCGGCGCCCATGCCCTGCAGGATGCGCCGCATGATGTTGATGGCGGCGTCGTGGCCGTCGAACAATGACGCGGCGGTCACGAAGCGCACCTTGTGCGTGGGGCGGTATTCGGCAAGTGCCTTGAATTCTGCGGACAGGTCGGTCATGGATGTCTCCTTTTTTTCAATCGCGCGAGGCGCCCGAGCGCGCGGCCGCCCGGAGCCGGGCGCCGATCCCCTCGGGGGACCGGTTGCCGTACTCGGCAACCGAGGGGTTCACGTCAAACCACCTTGATGTTCTTCAACGACGGGTCGCTCGGCGGGTAGCGCAGCTTCATTCCCAGCATCGCCTGTTTGACCACGGTGGCGATCATCAGGTTGCGGTGAGTCTTCGAATCGGCAGGCACGATGGTCCACGGCGCCCAGGGCGTGCCGGTGGCGGCAATGGCGTCGCTGTAGGCTTGCTGGTAGGCGGGCCACTGCTTGCGGGCTTCCAGGTCACCGACTGCGAACTTCCAGTGTTTGGTCGGGTCGTCGAGCCGTTCCTGCAGGCGCACACGCTGCTCGTCCTTCGAGATGTGCAGCAGGAACTTGCAGACCACCGTGCCGGTCTCGGTGAGCAAACGCTCGAAGTCGTTGATGTGGGCGTAGCGCTGTTTTGTCTGCTCGGGCGTGATCCAGCCGCTCACGTGCGGCACCAGCACGTCTTCGTAGTGGCTGCGGTTGAAGATCATCACTTCGCCGACGCTCGGCACCTGGGCGTGGATGCGCCACAGGTAGTCGTGCGCACGCTCGGGCTCGGTCGGCGCTTTCCAGCCGACGGTGTGCACACCGAGCGCGCTCATCTGGCCGAACACGCCGCGGATCGTGCCGTCCTTGCCGCTGGTGTCGGTGCCTTGCAGAACCACCAGCAGCTTGAAGCGGCGGTCGGCGTAGAACAGGTTCTGCAGCGTGTCGAGCTCCAGCGCGAGCGCGTCGACCGCGGCCTTGTCGCGCGCCTTGTCGCCGCTGGAAAACGGCTTGGCGGCGGGGTCGAAGCGCGCCAGTTCGAAGGGCTTGGTGCGGCCGAGCAGCGCGCCGCTGAACTGGTGGTCTGACAGGTCAGGAGTGTTTTTCGCCAAGCCGCCTCCGCAAGGTGTGGTCTTCAATTGACGTATACGTCAATTCGGGAGTGTATGCCACCGGCCCGGTTCGC
>JAYVTD010000129.1:0-11772 GCA_043774765.1 Rhizobacter sp.
TTGCACGACTTCGAGCCGCTGTGGAAGGCTGAAGCCTTGCTGCTCCAGGCCTGCCTGACCGGCGGCATTGCGAAGATCGGCTACCAGCGCCCGCGCGCGGCTTCGCCCGAGGTGGCGCTGCGGGCCGAGTTCGTCGCCTTCCTGGCCCGTGGCGGTGCACGGGGTGCGCGGCCGCGTGGCCGGCGCATACAGCTGATGGGGGCGTGGGTCGTGGGCCGCTTGAACCTCGTCGACACCGCGGTGCCGGTGAGCCTGTGGTTCTACCGCTGCCACTTCGACACCACGCTGCTGCTCGACGCCGCGCGCATCGCCGGCAGCCTGGGCCTGCCCGACTGTTCGCTGCCGGGCCTGCGTGCCGAAGCTTGCGTGATCGTCGGCGAGCTGGCGCTGAACTCGGGCTGCAGCGTGCAGGGCGAAGTGCGTTTGTCGCACGCGAAGATCCTGCGCGACTTGAACCTCGAGCGCGCCCAGCTCGGCATCGATGCCGACAGCAGCAAGTCATCGAATAGCCACCCGCTGGTGGCCGATGGCGCACGCATCGGCGGTGACCTGGTCCTCTCCGGCGGCTTCGCGGCGATCGGCGAAGTGCGCTTCGTCGGCGTCACGGTCGGCGGCGACGTTCGCGCCGACCAGGCCCGGCTCACGGCCCGCATCGACAGCCAGGGCGGGCGCGGCGACGCCCTCAATCTCGACCGCATCAATGTGGCCGGCAACGTCTACCTTGACACCGGTTTCTCGGCCTCGGGCCGGGTGCGTCTGCAGCGCGCGCGCATCGAAGGCCACCTCGACTGCACCGGCGCCGATTTCGACGCCGCCGGCGACCTGGGCTGGGACCAGAACCCGGCCCTGTTGCTGGAGCGCGCGTGTATCGGCGGCACCTTGTCGCTGCGCGAGCTGCAGACGCCGCTGGTCGGCGCATCGCTGACGGGCGCACGCGCCGGCGCGCTCGCCGACGACGCGTCGAGCTGGGGCCAGCGCCTCGTGCTCGACGACTTCAAGTACCACCGCTTCGCCCAGGGTGCGCCCTTCGACGCCGCCTTCCGGCTCGACTGGCTGGCGCGCCAGGAGCCGCTGCACCTGGACAAAGACTACCGGCCCGAGCCGTGGCGCCGCCTGATCAGCGTCTTGCGCCGCACCGGCCGGGCCCATGGCGCGAGCCTCGTCTTCATGCAGCGCGAGCGCCACCTCGGGCGCATCGGCCGAATCGCCGCCGAGGTTCCGGCTGCGCTGCGCTGGCTGCCGCGCGCCTGCCACTGGCTCTACGGCGTCGTCGCCGGTTACGGCGAACGCCCGCTGCGGCTGGTCAGCGCAATGGCGCTGGTCTGGTTGCTGTGCGGTGGCGCCTACTGGGCCGCGAACGAAGAGCGCGCCCTCGCGCCGACGCGGGCCGCCATGCGCACCACGCCCGAGTTCCACCCATGGCTGTATTCGCTCGACCTGCTGCTGCCGCTCGTCGACCTGCAGCAGGCGCGCGAATGGGCGCCGCTGCCGTTCGAAGCAACACGGCCCGACGATTTCTGGCGCGGCGTCACGCCTGCGCTGACCTGGTTCGAAGCCATCTTCGGCTGGGCCGCCGCGCTGCTGCTGGTGCTGGCCGTCAGCGGTGTGACCGACCGCGACCGGCGAGCGCTGGCGTGAAATTCGCGCCAGACTGGCGGGTCTGCTCCGCGCTGTAGGGCTTTGCTACGTGCCATGAGCGGCCGCTTCGGCGAAACTTCAGCATCGTTGCCACCGACCTTGCCAGACGCGCCACCCATTCGCCCGAAGAACCCCATGAGACATACCGCCCGACTCCTCGTGATCGCCCTGATGGCGCTGCTGTCGGGCTGTGCCTCGTGGCTTCCGGGCTGGGCGCGGCCGGCGCCTT
The DNA here is from genome assembly GCA_043774765.1 of Rhizobacter sp. Lineage (GTDB taxonomy): Bacteria > Pseudomonadota > Gammaproteobacteria > Burkholderiales > Burkholderiaceae_C > LMDS01. Next base: position 1,868 of record JAYVTD010000129.1, read on the forward strand.
TGGTGCAGGTCGGCGTGGCGCCCGCCATCTCGGCCTCGGGCGTGCCGCCCGGCAGCCCGCAGCCCGGCGGCCCGCCGCCAAACAGCCTGCAGCCGTTTGCGCTGGTGATCCGCGACGCGCAGAAGATCGAGGGTCTGTTCACCGTGTACCGGCGTGAAGAGCGGGCCTGGCTGGAGCTCAGGCCTGAAGATTTCGGCAAGCCGTTCTTCCTGTCGCCCAAGGTCACCACCGGCATCGGCGAGGCCTGGCTGTTCGGCGGTCTGTTCGAAGACGCGCGCCTGATCGAATTTCGACGCATCAACAACCAGGTGCAGATGCTGGTGCGCAACACCCGCTTCGTGGCGCCGGCCGGCACGCCTGAAGCGCGGGCGCTGCTGGCGGCGTTTTCGCCGAGCCTGTTGGCCAGCGCAGCGGTCTTGAGCCAGCCGCACCCCACCGCCAAGTCGGTGCTCGTGGACCTGAACAGCCTGTTCCTGAACGACATGCTCGGCCGGGCCGGCGACCTGCAGCGCACTTACCGCCAGGGTTACGGTTTCGACCCGCGCAACTCGGCCATCACGGCGGTTCGTGGCAAGCCCGAAAGCGTGGTGATCGAGGTGCTGGCGCACTACGCCACCGGCGCCATCGCGGCACCGCAGTTCGGTGCGCCGCCCGGCTCGCCGGTGCCGACCGTGCCGCGCAGCGTGCCCGACCCGCGCAGCCTCTTCATGACGCTGCAATACGCGCTGGCGCGGCTGCCCGAGCAGCCGATGGCCGCGCGCCGGCCCGACCCGCGCATCGGCCACTTCACGTCGACGCTGCAGGACTTCGGAAGCGACACCGCACGTTCGCCCACGGTGCGCCAGATCAACCGCTGGCGGCTCGAGAAGAAGGACCCGGCGGCGGCGATGTCGGAGCCGGTCAAACCGCTCGTCTACTGGCTCGACCGCAGCATCCCGCTGCAGTACCGCGACACGATCCGCGCCGGCATCCTGGAATGGAACAAGGCTTTCGAGCCGATCGGTTTCACCAACGCGATCGAGGTCAAGGTGCAGGCCGACGATGCCGATTTCGACACCTTCGATCCCGGCCTGGCCGCGGTGCGCTGGATGAGCAACAGCGGCCCGTCGTTCGTGGCCATCGGCACCAGCCACGTCGACCCGCGCAGCGGCGAGATCCTGGCCAGCAACATCGCGATCGAGGCCTTCGCCGCGCGCAGCCGGCGCACCCAGCGCTCGCAGGTGCTGCCGCCGAGCACCATCGACTGGCGCCGCCTGCTGCAGGCGCCCGCCGACCCTGCCGAACACGTCGGGCACGAGCACCTCGACCCGAGCCGCTGCGAATACGCCGACCTGGCCGGTCAGCAGCTCGCCTATGGGCTGGACGTGCTTTCGGCGCGTGGCGAACTCGCGCCCGAAGGCCCGGAAGCACAGCAGTTCGTGCTCGACTTTCTGAAGGAAGTGACGATGCACGAGGTCGGCCACACGCTCGGCCTGCGCCACAATTTTCGCGCCTCGAAGGTCTACAGCGACGGCCAGCTCTCCGACCCCGATTTCACGCGCCGCAACGCGCTGGCCGGCTCGGTGATGGACTACGCGCCGATCAATCTGGCGGCACCCGGCGGCCCACCGGTCGCTCCGTTCCAGGGCGGGCTCGGGCCCTACGACCTGTGGGCCATCGAGTACGCCTACAAGCCGATCGCGGTGGCCGACGAAAAAGCCGAACTGACACGTATCGCCGCGCGCAGCAGCGAGCCCGAACTCGCCTACGGCACCGACGAAGACAACTTTCTCGGCATCGACCCCGACGCACTGCAGTACGACCTGGGCAGCGACGCCATCGCCTTTGCGCGCAAGCGCCTGGCGATCGCACGTGACCTGTTCCAGCGCCAGGAATCGCGCTCGCTCTCGCCCGACGAAGACTACGCCGCGCTGCGCCGCTCGCTCGACTTCGCGGTGGCCGACGCCGCTGGCGCGGTCGGCGTGCTGGCGCGCCAGATCGGTGGCGTGCGCACGCTGCGTGATTACCCCGGCAGCGGCCGCGACCCGCTGCAGCCGGTGCCGGCCGCGGTGCAGCGCGAAGCGCTCGACGTGATGTCGCGCAGCCTGTTCGCGGCCGACAGCCTGGTGGTGTCCCCGGCGCTGCAGCGGCGCCTGGCGCCCGACTTCCAGGAGCGCAGCGAGGCCTTGTACGGTGGTGAAGGGTCGGTCGCCACCGACTTTTCGCTGACGCAGCGGGTGCTCGGCCTGCAGCGTGCGTTGCTCGGCCAACTGATGAGCGATGCGGTCGCGGCCCGCATCATCGACAGCCAGGGCATGGCCACACGCCGCGAAGACGCGTTTCAGCTGTCGGAGTTGTATGGGCGGCTGGAGCGTGATATCTGGAGCGAGCTGGGCAGCACCGGCGATATCGGCGCGCCGCGCCGCGAGTTGCAGCGCGAATACATCAACCGGGTGGCGGCGATGCTGCTGCGGCCCAGCCCTTCCGGCCGGGCCGATGCGCGCAGCCTGGTGCGCTCACGAGCGCAAGCCTTGTTGACCCGCATCGGGGCCGCCGCCGGGCGCAGCGGTCTGAGTGCGGATGCGCGCGCGCATCTGCAGGACGGGGCCGATACCTTGTCGCAGGCGCTGTCGGCGCGTCTGTTGCGGTCGGGTTTGTAGGCCGCTCACTGCAGGCGTTGCGCGCCCGGCTCCTTGATGTCGGTGCTGGCCAGCGCCGCGGCGGCCGGTATGCGGCGGCCGATCACCACGACCGTGGGCCGTTGCACCACAGTCGCCTGCGCGGTCAGCGCGGTCAGCGCGGTTTTGCGGGCGCCGGGGCGGTCGATGCCGAAGAGTTCCGAACCGATTGCCAGTGTGCCGCCGATGAACAGCGCGAATGTGAGTGCGGCGGTGAAGTAGCGGTCGATCATGGCGGGCTCCTGGGGTGGCAGCAAAGGGTGTGTGTGCTGCGTTGGAGTGAACTTTAGGCGCGCCCCCGCTTCGCCGAAAGCAGTGTGCGACAGGCTGCATTTTTTGCCGGCCGAAGCGCGCTTCGGGGCGATGAACGAGCCCCGATCAAACGGCGCTCAGCGCCACAACCACGCGGCGCCGCGCACACCTGAAGAATCGCCGTGCCGGCTTTGCACCAGGCGCGTGTGCACGGTGTCCTTGATCCCGCCGCTGAAAACGAACGACGCCCACAGGCGCGGCACGTTTACATACAGGCGCTCCAACTGCGAGACACCGCCGGCGAGCACGATCACGTCCGGGTCGAGCACGTTGATCACGTGCGCGAGGCTGCGCGCCAGGCGCGACTCGTAACGCTGTAACGTAGCCTCGCAAGCTGCATCGCCAAGCGCTGCAGCTGCGCCGATCTGGCGGGCGTCGAGTGGCGCGCCGGTGTGCAACGCGTGGTCGCGTGCCATGCCGGGCCCGCTGACCCAGGTTTCGATGCAACCGCGCTGCCCGCAGTAGCAGGCCAGGCCGGGATGCTCACTCGCTTCGGACCAGGGCAGCGGGTTGTGGCCCCATTCGCCGGCCAGCCTGTTGGGGCCGACCAGCAAGGCGCCGTTCACGACGATGCCGGCGCCGACGCCGGTGCCGAGGATCACGCTGAACGAGACCGCTGCGCCGGCGGCCGCGCCGTCGGTCGCTTCGGAGAGGGCCAGGCAATTGGCGTCGTTGGCGACGCGCACCGGGCGGCGCAGCACTTGTGCGAGGTCGCGCTCCAGCGCTTCGCCGTTCAGGCAGGTGGAGTTGGCGTTCTTGATGTGGCCGGCACGAGTCAGCGAACCCGGCGTGCCGACGCCCACGCTGCAGTGTTGCAAACCGAGTTCGGTCTCGGCGCGGGTGACGAGCTCCGCGACGGTGGCGAGCGTGGCCCGGTAGTCGCCGGCCGGGGTGGCGACCCGCTCGCGCCAGAGGCTGACACCTTGGGCGTCGAGCACCACGGCTTCGATCTTGGTACCGCCCAGGTCCACGCCGATGGCGGGCGAGGGCGGGGTGGCTTGCGAAGTAGCGAGGGTCATGGGGGCGGGCGGTGCGCTGCCGCTGTGCTTCGATGCCGGCAAGCGTACCAGCAGACCCGGCATAAAAACGCCCGAGGCCCGGAGTCCGGGAGTTCTTGGGCGTGTGAGCCGGAGTCGGGTTGCGACTCGCGGGTAGCCTGTGTGGCGGTTCAGCGCTGGGCCAGGTTCGAGCGGTGGCCGATGATGGTCACGGTTTCGAGCTGCACCACGCGCACCTCTTTGGCTTGCGGCGCGCGGCGCGCGGCGGGCTGCTGCGCGGCGGTCGCGAAGCTCAGCGTGGCGGCGGCGAGAACGGTGAGGCGGCTGATCATGTTGGGCTCCTGGGAAGTTCGTTGTGGGCTGGCTTGAAACGAACTTCAGGAGCGACGATGGACGCCGACAAGGCGCTTGCGACGGGCTGCGGCGCAGCGCGGGTGAACTGCAGCGTGCGCCGATCAACGGCACTCACGCAGCGGCTGAAGCGCGCGCGGCAGCGCGTTGTACAGCCTCAGATCGGCGTGGTGCGCTCCAGCAGCCAGGCCAGCGCGGGCCCGGTCACCAGCGGGCTCAGGCGCTCGCGCACCGTCGCGTGGTAGCCGTTGAGCCAGTCGATCTCATCCTGGCGCAGCAGGCCGCGTTCGATGCAACGCGTGTCGATCGGGCACAGAGTGAGGGTCTCGAACTCGAGGAACTCGCCGAACTCGCCGGACCCGGTGATGCCCGCCGGACCGCTTGATGCGGCCGGCACGTTCAGCACGAGGTTCTCGATCCGGATGCCCCAGCGGCCCGGCCGGTACAGGCCTGGCTCGATGCTGGTGATCATGCCGGGCTCCATCGCCATGTTCGCGTCGGGAATGGTTTTCGAGATGCTCTGCGGGCCTTCGTGCACGTTCAGGAAATAACCCACACCGTGGCCGGTGCCGTGGCCGTAGTCGAGCCCGTGTTGCCACAGTGGCGCGCGCGCGATCGCGTCGAGCATCGGCGACAGCGTGCCGCGCGGGAAACGCGTGCGCGACAAGGCCATCGTGCCCTTCAGCACCAGCGTGTAGTCGCAGCGGTGCTCGGCCGTGATCTGGCCGATCGGCCAGACGCGTGTGATGTCGGTCGTGCCGCCGAGGTACTGGCCGCCGGAATCGATCAGCAGCAGGCCGCCTTCGCCAGTAGCCACTTCGATCACCGCGTGCGACTCGGGCGTGGCGTGGTAGTGCGGCATCGCGCCGTTCGGGTTGAACGCGGCGATGGTGTTAAAGCTCAGGCCGACGAAGCCGGGGCGCTTGGCGCGGGCGGCGCTGAGCTTTTCGTCGACAGTGAGCTCGGTGATGCGCTCGTTGCCCAATGCGGCTTCGAACCAGGCGTAGAACTCGCACATGGCAGCACCGTCTTGCGCCATCGCTTCGCGCACGTGTGCCGCCTCAGCCGCGCTCTTGCGGCTCTTCATCAGTGTGCTGGGATTGATGGCTTCAACGACAGGCACGCTCGCGTGGCCGCGCAGCCCGAAGGTCACGCGGCGCGGGTCGAGCAGCAGCACCGCTTCGGGGGGCAGCGCGGCCAGCGCGGCCGCAGCCTGCGCGTAAGGCGTGATGCGCACACCATCGGCCGCGAGCGTGCCTTGCAGCGCCGCACCGACCTTGCCGTCGGCAACGAAGAGCGTCGCGCCCTGTGCGTCGATCAAGGCGTGGGCCAGGAACACCGGGTTGAAACTGACGTCGGCGCCGCGCAGGTTGAACAGCCAGGCGATGTCGTCCACGGTCGAGACGAAGTGGTGGCTCGCGCCGTGGCGCGCCATCGCTTCGCGCACCTGTGCCAGCTTGGTGGCGCGCGCGAGCGGCGCCTGCGGTGCGTGGTGTTCATAGACCCCGGCGGTCGGCAGGCCGGGGCGCTCGGGCCAGACTTCGGCGAGCGCGTCGAAGTCGGTGCGCAGCGAGATGCGGGCGCGGTCGAGCACGCTCTGCAGCATCTGCGCCGCGGCCAGGCCGAGCACGTTGCCGTCGACACCGACGGTGGCGCCCGCCGACACGTGGCTGGCGATCCAGTCGAGGTGGGCAGTCGAATTGCCGGTCGGGATTTTGACGAGCTCGGTGCCGGTGCCGGCGAGTTCGGCTTCGGCCTGCACCCAGTAGCGGCTGTCGGCGAACACCGCCGCGCCGTTTAGCGTGACCACCAGTGTGCCCATCGAGCCGGTGAAACCCGACAGCCACTGCCGGCCCTGCCAGCGCTCGGGCAGGTATTCACTCAGGTGCGGGTCGCTCGACGGCACCAGCACGGCGGCCAGGCCGTGCTTCTTCAGCGCGTCACGGACCCGCTCGATGCGCAGGCGGAAGGGGGAGGTGCGGGTGTCCATGGTGGGGCTCCGGTGGTCTGGGCGCTCGTGGCGTCGCTCGATTCTAGGAGGCGACAGGCAGGTCGGCTTCCAGCTCCTTCAGCTGGTCGAGCGCCGCCTGCAGGTCTTCGATGATCTCGGCCGCGATCACCTCGGGCGCCGGCAGGTTGTCGCTGTCCGACAGGCTGTCGTCCTTCAGCCAGAAGATGTCGAGGCTCGCCTTGTCGCGCGCCAGCAGCTCGTCGGCCGCATAGCTGCGCCACCGACCCTGCGGGTTCGCCTCGCTGAACGTGGCCACTCGTGTCAGTCGGTTCTCGGCGCGGTACAGCCGCACGAACTCGTCGAGGTCGGCGTGCTGCAACGGGCGTGTCTTGAGCGTGAAGTGCTGGTTGGTGCGCAGGTCGTAGAACCACACGCGCTGCGTGTTGGCCCGGCCGTCGGGGCGCGGCGGTTTGCGGTCGAAGAACAGCACGTTAGCCTTCACGCCCTGAGCGTAGAACAGGCCGGTGGGCAGCCGCAACACCGTGTGCAGATCACCTTGTTTGAGCAGTTCGCGCCGCACCGTTTCGCCCGCACCGCCTTCGAACAACACGTTGTCGGGCAGCACCACCGCCGCACGGCCGTGCATCTTCAGGCTGCTGAAGATGTGCTGCACGAAGTTGAGCTGCTTGTTCGAGGTGGTGGCCCAGAAGTCTTCGCGGTGGATTGTCAAGGTCTCACGCGACACATCACCTTCGTCGGACGTGATCGTCACGCTGCTCTTCTTGCCGAACGGCGGGTTCGCAAGGATCACGTCGTACTCGCCGTGTTTGCCCGAGAGCGCGTCGCGCACCTCGACCGGCACGATGCGTGTGTCGTCGGCGCCCACACCGTGCAGCACCAGGTTCATGCAGGCCAGCCGCGCCACGCTGTCGACCAGCTCCACACCGAGCAGTGCCTTGGTGTTCAGGTGTGTCATCTGGGCCTTGCTCAGCTTGCGCTTGCGCAGCTCGGTGTGCGCTGCGAGCAGAAAGCCGGCGGTGCCGCAGGCCGGGTCGCAGATGGTTTCGCCCGGTTGCAAGTTCATCACCTCGACGATGCCCTGGATCAGCGCACGCGGCGTGAAGTACTGGCCCGCGCCGCCCTTCACGTCTTCGGCGTTCTTCTGCAGCAGGCCCTCGTAGGCGTCGCCTTTCAGGTCGGTATCGAGCAGCGACCACTGCTCCTTGTCGATCAGGTCGACGATCAGGCGTTTGAGCTTGGCCGGGTCCTGGATCTTGTTCTGCGCCTTGCGAAAGATCACGCCGATCACGCCGTCGGCCTTGCCCAGCGCTTCGAGCGTGTGGCGGTAGTGCACTTCGAGGTCGTCGGCGTCGAGTTCGAGCAGCTTCGGCCAGCTGTACTGCGCGTCGATGATCGGCTTCTGATCGAACGGTGTGCGCGTCTTCTCGTCGGCCATTTTCAGGAACAGCAGGAAGGTCAGCTGCTCCACGTAATCGCCATACGAGAGGCCGTCGTCGCGCAGGATGTTGCAGTAGTTCCAGAGTTTCTGGACGAGCGTGGATGCGTTCACAGCAGTTCCGGTTTGTGGGTCTTGAGCCAGTCGGCCACCCAGGTTTGCAAGGCTTTGGCCTGCGCCAAGCACTCGGCCGCGGCAAAGCGTGTCTCGGCGCTCACGCCTGCGACCTGCGCGTCGGCAATCTGGCGCTTCGCCGCCGAACGCAGCCGCGTCACGGTGTCGCGCGAAGGCGTTATCGCGTCAAGGCTGACGCCGACCAAGTTTTGCAAGCTCATCGTCGTTTCCGATCAGGTGAATCTTCGGTCTGGCCAGCACGTCCTTCACGAACGCGTCTTTCGCCTTCAGCTTCGCCCGCCACTCGGCGGGCGTGAACAGCTTCGGGTTGACCTCGCGGCCGAGCGTGGCCTGGGCGGGGTAGATCAGCTTCACCGCATCGCCGAAGCCCAGGCTGCCGATGATCAGCACGTCCACATCACTGCCGGCCGTTTCGGCCCCGCGCGCCACCGAGCCGAACACGAAGGCCGCCATGATCGACCCGGCCGCGGGCGCGAGCGCATCGGCCAGCACGTCGGCCACGCCCACGGTTTTGCGCAGAATGCTCGCGAGCTCGGGGTAGATGGCGCTGCCGGTGTGCGCCGAATAGCGCACCTGGTTGCCCACTCGCTCGCGTTCCAGCAGGCCGGCTTCGTGCAGCCTGGTCAGCTCCTTGTTCAGCGTGCCGGGGGTCGTGCCGGTGAGGCGGGCGATCTCGCGCACATGCAGCGCCCGCTCGGGGTGCAGCAAGAGCAGCGCCAGCACACGGCGGCGGTAACTGGCCGGGAACAGCAGGCTGGCCGGGTTGGTAGATGTAGCTTCCATGGCCACGAATGTAGCATTTAAAGCAACAATTTGGCGAGCGCCCACAGAGACGAGTTCAGCGTACAGCGGTGTCGTGAGCCCGGCTACCGCCAATCGTCACCGGGAATGATCCGCCGCATGAACTCATCGAAAAGCGGCACGGTGAACGCCGTGTCGCCATGGTTCGGGCTCCAGATCATTCCCTTTGCGATGAGATTGTTTCTGGTCGGCCCGAGGGACGTGACGACTCGCTTCAAACAGTCGGCAATGTCGCCAGAGCGATGCGGCCCCGGGCCAAGCGCTGCCATCGCACGAAGGTACTTCTTCTCGGCTGGGGTCAAGCGATCGAAGCGAACCCGAAAGAAGCTCTCATCCAGGGCCGCTATCGCCGATCGGGAGGCGCTGGTCACGTCTGCCAACTGGATGGGGGAGTTCTTGGCGGAGTCCCACGCATGCTTTCCCCACTCTTGCAGAAAGTACGGGTAGCCCCTTGTCTCTTCGACGATGCGAGCCACTGCGGCGTCCTCGATCGACGCGCCTTGGTCGGCTACTGGCTTTGCAATGGCAAGTTGCGCGTCTGCCTCTGTCAGGGGCCCGATCTCGGGAAAGTCAAAGAGTCGTTCGGCATACGACTTGGCGTTTCCCATGCGTCCACGCAATTGAGGCAGCCCCGCTCCGATCAGCACCACGGGAACACGCCGCTGTGCGCATCTGTGCATGGCTGTGATCAACGCGGCAAGCTCGTCCGCTTTGACGTATTGCAGTTCGTCAATGAAGATTGCCAGTGCTGTTTCTGCGGCGCTCGCCGCCAAGCCGACTTCTTCGAGCAAGGCTTGCAAATCGTGCTCAAGGTCACCGTTGTCTGCGAGCCCTGGCTCGGGGTCATAGTCGAAGCCAACCTCGATGTCTGCGTACTTCAGCTTCAAAGACTTCGCGAAACCGGCAAGCGCGCGCAGTGCCTTTGTTGCAACCTCTCTGGCTTTCTCGGTGCGACTCAGGCGCAGCAACGCCTGGCGCAACTGCGGAGCCAAAAGGGCTGGCAGTGATCGCCCCTCGGGCGCCTCAATTCTCACTGTATGAATACCCGCGTCTTCTGCATCGTCCCGCATTCGATCCAGCAAGACCGTCTTGCCGACGCCGCGCAATCCGACCAGGAGCACACTCTTCGTTGGCAGACCGAGGCGAACCCGTTCAATCGCAATTCGCACGGTTTCTCGGAGCTTGTCTCGGCCTGCAAGTTCGGGTGGCGGGGTGCCGGCGCCCGGAGCGAAGGGGTTGTGGAT
>JAYVTD010000130.1:0-4128 GCA_043774765.1 Rhizobacter sp.
TGCGCAGCACCTGCGGCGATTCCTTGCGCGCGCCGGCTGACGACGCCAGGGTGGCTGGGGCAACTTCTTTTCGACCCAAAGGCGAAGTTCAGATTCCTAGATGAGCCGCCGCAAAGTTGACGGCGGTCGATTCGGGCGCTGCGGTGCCTTGCCGCGGAAGAGTGGCCAGAGTAGATTTGGCTTCCAACCATTCACACTTGGGATACAGACCATGATCTCGTTCAATCGTCGGCAACTCGTGGCCGGCATCGGCGCGGCATTTGCAACCGGAATCATCGGCTCCGAGGCCCGTGCCGCCATGGGTCCGAACGACAAGTTCGACCTGGTCATCAAGGGCGGTGAAGTGCTCGACCCCAGCCAGAAGCTGCGCGGAAAGCTGGACATCGGCATTCGCTACGGCCGGATCGAAGCGCTCGAGGCCGACATTCCCGCCGCGCGCGCCAATCGAGTCATGAACGCTGCAGGTCGCCTCATCGTTCCAGGCCTCATCGATCTGCACGCGCACGTCTTCACCAGCGGTATCGGCATCCCGGCCGACGAGTTGGTGCTCTACCAGGGCACCACCACCGCGGTTTCCGCGGGCGACGCGGGCGCGAGCACCTTCGCCACCTACAGGCGGTACGCGACGGCGCAGTCGCGTACGCGGATCTTTGCCTTCGTGCACATTGCCAACATCGGTCTATCGGCGTTCCCGGTCGGCGAGTTGCTCAATATCGACTTCGCGCAAACCGAAGTCGCGGCGAAGGCGCTCGCAGAGAACGCCGACTTCGCTATCGGCATCAAGGTGCGCATGTCACAGAACGTGATCGCGCGGCATGGCATCGAGCCGCTCAAGCGCGCGATCCGAGCCTGCGAAATCGCGGGGACCAATGGCCGCGTCATGTGCCACATCGGTGGCGTGGAAACGGCGGACCTGATGTCGCTGATCTTGCAAACGCTGCGCCCCGGCGACATCCTCACGCACTGCTACTCAGGCGCGCCGAATGACGAAGGCAAGTTCACCAACATCGTCCAGGACGGCAGGCTGCTCCCGGCCGCACTCGAGGCCAAGAAGCGCGGCGTGCTGTTCGACGTTGGCCACGGCGGCGGCAGCTTTGACTACACGGTGGCCGAAGCCGCGATCGCGCAGGGTTGCCCACCCGACACGATCTCCTCCGACATTCACGTGTATTCCGGCAACTCTGCCGGCCAACCCTACCTGACCAACGTGATGAGCAAGTTCCTGAACATGGGCTTCTCTCTGGAGCAGGTGGTGACCATGGCGACGGCGAATCCGGCAAAGATCATCAACCGCATCCCGAAGCACGGCACGCTGCAGGTCGGCGCGCCGGCGGATGCCACGCTGCTCGATGTGGTGAACGGACCCGTTGAGTTCGTCGATACGCGAAGCAACAAGCGCCAGGGCCAGGTACTCATCAAGCCGACCAACACCGTGATTGCCGGCGTCGCTTTCGGCCAGCCCTACCAGGCACCGTTCTCGACGCGCTAGCGCGTCTGCAGCTGACGCCGATCGACGAGCCGATCCAGCAGGCACTTCGGTTCCTCACGCGCCTGCGGCGGAGCCCGGATCCGTCAGCCGGAGCCTAATTCAAAATGCGCTCGAGGACGGGCGACTCCAATTCACCGCGCCGACTTCGCGAACGGGTGCTGCGGGCAAAGCTGGTTCGATTTACATGACATTGATCCCGCGCAAGTCGCTGCCGATGTCGATCCACAGTCGGGGCAGGTGCCGCATTGACGGCTCGCGCGGGTGATGCCGTTCAAGGGCCGCGTGTGCCACCGAGCGCCGGAAACTCGGTCGACCTGTCAACGTCGGGCTGGCGCAGGGCAGCGTGCCTGCGCGTCATGCTTTCGATCTCGACCGCCTGGGTGGCGATGATCGCTTCGGCGAGTCGCCGCGTCGCCGGGTCGTGGCCGTGCTGCAGCACCAGGCGGTATAGCGTGATCTGCTCGGGCCGGGGCGCTCTTGGTGGACCGGCGCGCCATCGGGCGCCCGGTGGGGCTGCCGATCGATGGCTTGTACGCGTTGCTAACTTCGAGACTGTGGTGCGGCACGGTCTGATGGCGCAGAGCGGCGCTATAGCCCAGCGCGACGCTTGCCTTGCGGTGCCCTCGTCGGGATGCATGCGGCGCGATTGGTCACGAGGCAGTGCGGGCAGGGCTGCCAAATCGCAGCGATCGAGGTGCAGGCAAGGCGCCAGGGTCCACGGTTCCGTCAACGAACCACCCGAACCGACGAGCATGACCAGATACCCGGCAGAATCGCGGGGCACCCCCGACCCGATCCGCACCCAGCCTCATGCGACTGCTCCAGTACAAAGATCTCGACCTTCGCCGAGTCAAGCCCACCTTCGCCAAGCTGCGGGCCGCCATCGAAGCCGGCGATTTCAGGAGCCCCGACGTCAAGAAACTCCACGTCGGCGGCTACTACCGTGCCAAGCTGGACCGCAGCAACCGGTTGCTGCTGCAGTTCGCCTGCCTTGGTTCCGAGACCGTTTGCCTGGCGCTGGAGGTCATCGAGAACCACGCCTACGACAAGTCGCGCTTCCTGCGCGGCGCGCCCGTCGATGAAGCCAAGATTGAGCACGAACCCGCCGCTGATCCGGCGACATTGCCCGCCGCCGAAGCCACACCGCTGCGCTGGCTGCACGCCACCCGAGCCGAGTTCGAGCTGCTGGACAAGCCCATCGTCTTCGACGACGCCCAGGAGGCCGTCCGACGGCTGCCCGCGCCCGTGATCCTGGTCGGCTCGGCCGGTTCGGGCAAGACTACGGTCACGCTGGCCAAGCTGCGCGAGGCCCAGGGCCGCGTGCTGTACGTGACCCAATCGGCCTACCTCGCGCAGTCGGCCCGTGCGCTCTACGACGCCCACGGCTACGAGAACCCGGACCAGGAGGCCGAGTTCCTGAGCCTGCGCGAATTCATCGAAACGCTTCATGTGCCGGCCGGCCGCGAGGTCAGCTTCAACGCCTTCCAGGTCTGGTTCGACCGCCACCGCGCGGCCGCCAAGGCCTTGGGTGATATCGACGCCCACGCGCTCTTCGAAGAATTCCGCGGCGTCATCGGCGCGCAGCCTGGCGGGCCGCTTGGTCTGCCCGACTACCTGGCGCTCGGCGCGCGCCAGAGCCTGCTGGCTCCCGCGGCGCGCGAAGCGGCCCACGCCCTGTTCGGCCGCTATCGGCAATGGCTGGCCGGGAGTGCGCAGTTCGACCTCAACCTGATCGCCCACGACTGGCTGCCGCTGGCGCAGCCCCTCTACGACTTCATCGTCATCGACGAGGTGCAGGACTTGACTGGCGTGCAACTCGCACTGCTGCTGGCCAGCCTGAAGAACCCGGGGCAGTTCCTGCTGTGCGGTGACTCCAACCAGATCGTGCACCCGAACTTCTTCTCGTGGGCGGCCGTGAAGACGCTGTTCTGGCACGGCTTGGCCGGCGACGCGGCGCAGCGCCAGCCGCTGCACGTGCTGCAGGCCAACTTCCGCAACACGCAGGCCGTCACGGGCCTGGCGAATACGCTGCTGAAGATCAAGCAGGCCCGCTTCGGCTCGATCGACCGCGAGAGCAACTTCCTGGTCCAGAGCACTTCGGGCGAAGCCGGCGAGGTCACGCTGGTGCAGGCCAGCGACGCCGCACTGAAGCAGATCGACGCCACCACGCGGGCCTCGGCACGGCATGCGGTGATCGTGCTGCGCGACGAAGACAAGGCCGCAGCGCGCGCGCGCCTGCGCACACCGCTGATTTTCTCTGTGCACGAGGCCAAGGGGCTGGAGTACCCGCATGTCGTGTTGCTGGGCCTGGTGTCTGGGCAGCGTGCGGCGTATGCCGAAGTTTGCGAAGGTGTGGCACCCCATGATCTGAAGCGCGAAGAGCTCGACTACCGCCGCGCCAGGGACAAGGGCGACAAGTCGCTCGAGCTCTACAAGTTCTACGTCAATGCGCTGTACGTGGCGATGACTCGGGCGGTGCAGAGCCTGACGCTCGTCGAGTCCGACACGGGCCATCCGCTGCTGGCCTTGCTGGGCTTGAGGGTCGGCGAGGCACGTGCCGGCACGACCCAGGCGTCGTCCAAGGAAGAGTGGGCGCAGGAGGCTCGCAAGCTCGAGTTGCAAGGCAAGGAAGAGCAGGC
>JAYVTD010000131.1:0-2691 GCA_043774765.1 Rhizobacter sp.
CAGCCGCTGACGAAGGCGCAGTACCGCGCCGCCACCGCCAATTCGGCCAGCGTGCCCGACAGCCTGTTTTCACACTCCGACCAGCAGATCCTCTGGGAAACCGGCACCGCCGATTCACTCACGCGCACCGGCTGGGGTGGCCGCGCGGCGGAGGCACTGGCGACCGTGAACCCGGTGATCTCGGTCGCCGGCACCGCGCGCTTCGGCCTGTCGAGCCTGCAGACGCCGCTCGTTCTGCCCGGACCGGGCTCGACCTTCGGTGCTTACGGCATGCAGCCCGCCGACCTCACCTGGGCGCCCAACGCGGCGCGCAAGGCGGCCATCGACGCGCTCTACAACCAGGCTCAAGACGTGGCGCTCGGCGATGCCTACACGCAGGCACAGCGCAACGCCTTCACGATGTCGGAACGCCTCGCTGCGATCGTGAAGGTCACGCCCGGCGGCGCCGGCGCGTCGGCCGTGATCGACGCTGCCTTCGCGCCGATCACTGCGGCCGGCAAGATCACCTCGCCGCTGGGCAACCAGCTCTACCAGATCGCCAAGCTGATCGCGAACAACGCCACGGTGCAGGGCAACAAGCAGCTGTTCTTCGCGTCGATGGGTGGCTTCGACACGCACGGTGGGCAAGTGATCACCGGCGCCCCGACCACGGGCACCCATGCCGCGCTGCTCAAGGGGCTGGGCGACGCGCTCGCGGCGTTCTACACGGCGCTGAAGAACCTCGGCCTCGGCGACGCGGTCACGACCTTCACGCAGAGTGATTTCGGCCGCACCTTCGCCATCAACAACAGCACCGGCACCGACCACGCCTGGGGCAACCAGCACCTGGTGCTGGGCGGTGCAGTCAAGGGCGGCGCCACCTACGGCAGTTACCCCGAACTCGCGCTGGGCGGCAATGACGACGTCGGCGTGAACAGCTGGGAGCTGCAGGGCCGCTGGATCCCGACGACCGGCGTCGACCAGTACGCGGCCACGCTGCTGGGCTGGTTCGGAGCCAGCGAGTCGCAGCTCGACACGGTGCTGCCGAACCTCGTGAACTTCGGCACCGCACGCAAGCTGGCGTTCCTCTGACCGGGCCGGTGCGGAGCTGAATCGCCTGCGCGACTTCGTGGGCACTTCGCTCCGGCCCGACGCGCTGCATCACTTGCACAGGCCGAGGATGCGGTCTTGCTGGCGGCACGCCGGCGCCTGTGGCGCGGCCCGGCGCGGGGCGGGCGGGGCGGCGGCTACCGGTGCGCCCACGCAGCGCTTGAGTTCGCCCGCCATCGGCGGGTAGTAGAGCCAGCCGCGGCCCAGCTCCGGCAACGCCAGCTCGACCTCGCGCCACTTCGGGTGCCCCGAGGCCTGCAGCGTGGTGAAGTTGTTGCACAGCGCACGCGCGAACTTGCGCAGTTGCCCGACCGTGCTGCCCAGCGCGTAGTCGTAGGTGACGAGGTAGGCCTTCACCGCCAGGCCCGGCAGGTCTTCGCTGAGCAGGTTGGGGTAACTCGCGGCCCGCACCGTGGCCGCGAAGTAGGTCTTCAGCGCGGCCTGGCTCTGGGGCTGGGTGGCATCGAACTTCAGCAGCTTGATGAGGGCGCGCGCTTCGGGTTTCATCTCGGCGAGCAAACGCGCCGGTTGACCAGCCACGACCACGACCACGTCGAGGCTCTTGTCGCCAGTGAGTTTGACGAGCGCTTCTTCATTGCTGAAGTAGCTCGTGTGGCTCTCGGCAATGGGCACGTCGAACATCTGGCGGTACAACGTGGTGGCCGACATCGCGGTGCCGCTGAGCAGCGGGCCGACGTTGATGCGCGAGTCCTTGATCTCGTGCACGAAATTGATCTCGGCGTCGGCCCGCACGATGAAATAAATCTCTTCGAAGTAGAGCGGCATGATCACCCGCAGCGGGCGGATCAGCACGCCGGCTTCGGTGTTGCCGGCCTTGTCGGCGTCGATGAAGGCCTGGTAGACGTCGCTTTGCACCATCGCGAACTTCACGCCCGGCTCGTGGCGCAGGCGCCGCACGTTTTCGGCCGAGCCGGCCGACGGCAGCACCGCCAGGTCGATGTCGGCGGCCGGCGCCACGAACTTCGCGATGTCGCGCCCGATCTGGATGTAGGTGCCACGCTCCGACGCGGTGACGATCTTGTAGGGCACCGCGGCCAGCGTCGAGGCGCTGAACAGCAGCCCGGCGGCGACACAAGCGGCGGCGATCGGCTTGCAGGCCATGCTCACTCCTTCGCCGCTGCCGGCGGCAAGGTGCAGAAACCGAGCGCCGCCATGTTCGACGTGCACGCGGCAGGGGGCGGCGAGACTGTCTCTCGAATTTCGCGCGGCTTCGGCGCGGGCCGGTGTGCCGCGCGCTCCACGCGGGCCGGAGGCGCCGCCCGGTTGCGGGCTGCGGTAGGTGTAGGCGGATCCACGGCTGCCACCGCGGGAGCCGCTTCGACCGGCGGGGACGGCAGGCTCGCCCGTTCGGGCTCAGCGCGCTGCGCCGGTGCCGGTGCCGGTGCCGAAAGCGGACGCTCGACGGCCGCATCAGCGCGCGACGCGCCCGGAGCCGACGGCCTGCTTGCGACAGGCTCCGGCCCCGGCGGCGGCGCGAGCCAGCGCAGGCCGCCGGCAGCCGCCAGCAGGGCGATGACAGCGAGCGCCAGCGCGATCATCGGGCGCTCGTGATGCCAGGCGTTCCGCTCCGGCGGCACCAGC